>JACMJP010000272.1 GCA_014380545.1 Chitinophagales bacterium
GGTCCTAAAATAGATGTGCAGGTATATAGTGTTATTGGAAGAGAGTTTACTTTAGCAACCAACCAAGTGGATTTTTCGCAGCCGATGAGTTTTAATCTTACCTACACTGATAAAAATAATCAGCCGCAAATGCCTTTATGCATACACAGGGCGCCACTTGGAACACACGAAAGGTTTATAGGTTTCCTGATTGAACATTATGCAGGAAATTTTCCAACATGGCTTGCACCTGTTCAAGTTGCCATATTACCTATTAGCGATAAATACAATGATTATTGCAATTCATTAATTAATATCTTTAAAAATAGCGAAATTCGCACTTCCTTTGATCAGCGTACTGAAAAAATCGGTCGCAAGATCCGGGATGCTGAGATGAAGAAAATACCATATATGCTGATAATAGGTGAAAATGAAATGGCCAATAACACAGTATCTATCAGAAAGCATGGTGAAGGTGATAAAGGAAGTATGAGTGCTGATGAATTTGCGAAGCTGATTGAAGGAGAAGTAAAATCAATTTTTTCATAAAAAACAAAAAACTTGCAGGACAAAAGAGTACAATCATTCTTACGGAGAAAAGAAGAAAAGTATCCGAACAAGATCAACCGCCTCATCACCGCATCAAAGGTGCGCCTTGTTGGCGAAAACATTGAGCAGGGAATTTATTCACTTCAGGATGCACTGCGTATGTCTGAAGAACAGGAGCTTGACCTGGTAGAAATATCACCGAATGCAGACCCGCCGGTTTGCCGCATCACCGATTATAAAAAATTTCTTTACGAAAAAAAGAAGCGGGATAAGGAGCTTAAATCCAATGCTAAAAAGCAGGAAATGAAAGAGATCAGGTTCACACCGAATACGGATGACCATGATTTCGAATTTAAAAGCAAGCATGCAGAAGGATTTTTAAAGGAAGGTAATAAAGTGCGGGCCTATGTACAGTTTAAAGGAAGGGCAATTGTATTCAGGGAAAGAGGAGAAGTGTTGTTGCTAAAATTCGCACAACGGCTTGAAGAAGTGGGTGTTCCTGATACGCTACCCAAAATGGAAGGCAAAAAAATGTTTATTACGCTTGCTCCAAGGGCGAAAAAGTAAATCATTCCATTTTATTTTTAGAATATTTCTCTATCTTTGTCGCCCTCTAAAGAAAAACTAAAATAGTATTTGTTATGCCGAAGATGAAAAGTAACAGCAGTGCGAAGAAACGTTTTAAACTTACCGGAAGCGGAAAGGTTAAGCGGTCGAGTGCTTTTAAACGCCACATTCTTACAAAAAAAACTAAGAAAAGAAAGAACAGATTGAGTGGAACCACTTTAGTGCATGAAGCAGATGAAAAAAGAATGAAAAGATTATTGTTAGCATAAAAAATTATAAACAATGCCAAGATCAGTCAATGCCGTTGCATCAAGAGCAAGGCGCAAAAAAACTTTAAAGCGAGCCAAAGGATATTGGGGCAGAAGAAAAAATGTGTGGACCGTAGCCAAAAATGCGGTTGAAAAAGGTCTCGGGTATGCATATGTTGGAAGAAAAGATAAAAAGCCAATGTATCGCCAGATCTGGATAACAAGAATTAATGCAGCAGTTCGCCCGCATGGATTTACTTATAGCACTTTTATTCATAAACTCAAAGAAGCGAAAATAGATCTTAACCGGAAAACATTAGCAGATCTGGCAATGAATAGCCCGGCTGCTTTTGAAGAAATCCTTAATAAGGTAAAATAATATTTTTATACTACTATCGAAGAGGTTGCGTAAAAGCAACCTCTTTTTTTATACTCAACAACCCGTTTATATTTTGAAAATATTGATTATTGAGCTTATTAGTAAAATATCAGGCCTTTTAAGCAAACTCTAAGTTTTTCTTTAAGTCTATTTTTGCGTCATTAAATTCTTATTTCTTTTTATACGCACATATTAAACTATGTCATTTACTTCATTATCATTTCAAAGCAATTCATACAGCAAAAAATACAATTCATACTGGTTGTATTGATAGAAAATTTAATTCTATAGCATCTTTGTTTCATAAACAATAAATCGTTGTAAAATCAAATGATTAATGAACTTAATACCGAATTAAATGCGTTGCAGTAGTAGATTAAATTAATAGAATAATAGAAGTTCAAACAATTAATTAAAATACAGAAAATAATAAATGAAACAGTAAAATAAAATCAAAACCTATATATATTTTTTGAAAAAACTTTATAAAAACCTTTTAAAATTAAATATTATGAAAGCTTTATTTTCAGCACTTCTCATCCTCACAACAACGCTTATTTATGGTGGCAGCGACAGTACAATTAACTGTGAGAAACCTGTAATTGACAATGTAAAGAAAATTGTTCTTGCAGATGAAGCAACATATTCATTGCAACTGAAAGGCGCTGCAACGGTTATGTTTACAGTTGACGAAAACAACAAGGTGCATATTGAAAGTATACAGTCATCAGATTTTGTAACTGCTTTTCATGTAAAACATGCACTCGAAGGCAAAGTGATTTGTTTAAACAACATGTCATCAGGAACAACATATACAATAGTGATTGAATTTAACGACAAAACACAGGTAAATTTATTCTAAGCAATAATATAAGTTGCAGCAGGAAATTAGTTAAGCAGAAATCATGAATAAACTGTGATAACTAATTTCCTTTTCCCGCCATTATTTCTGAATTCACACAAGTAAATTCCCTGCCAGGTGCCAAAATTCAATTTTCGGTTTGTGATAGGAATGGAAACTGACGATCCAGCCAAAGTTGCTTTAATATGTGCAGGCATATCATCATCACCTTCCGCATTGTGTAAATACTCAGGATCACCTTCCGGCACTAATTTATTAAAAATGGTTTCATAATCTTTCAGAACACTTGGATCTGCATTTTCATTAATAGTTAGTCCTGCCGAAGTATGCTGAATAAAAACATGCATGATTCCGATTTCCGGTAATTCAGGTATTTGCGATAAAACCTCTTTGTCAATTAAATGAAAACCTCTTTTAAAAGCGGGAAGGGTGATTTGATATTGTTTTATCATATTCAAAAAAGTTAGTATACAAAAATAAAAAATCGGAAAGTTGTTTGGAAAATGTATAATGAGAACTTAATCTACATACGGGTAAATAAAATTCCCATTACGAATTGCATTGTTCAAATATGTTTTAGAGACTTCTTAAATATTAAAGATTAAAAAGCTGGGCATTAGCGGATTAGCAGTTATTAAAGTTTTAAAAGACCCTCAGAAAGGCCAAAGGCTTTCTTTTTGCAGCTATACCAATAAAATCATAATATATGAAAAAGTTATTTTTAATATTGACATTAACAATTTCTGTTCTTGCAGTTTCTGCGCAAACGGGGACTGAGAACAGCATTGGAAGAGATCAAACTTCAATTGACCAGCAAATGCAGAATGGCGTTATAATGCTAAAAGCAGATTCATGGATCATCCGGGTTAGTGAAAACGGAGAAAGCACCGATTACTTTCCATCTAATTTAACCGATGAATTTAAGGTTGAAAATTTACGGGTTGTATTTTCCGGCGAAGTGCAGGATATACCGGCAAATGTTCGCATGGTGGGAAAACCTATCAGGCTGACATCCATTAAAAAGGTTTAAAGAAATTATTGTGAAGGGATTTATATTACATGGTTCCACCTCCCGGTGAAACCATGTATGTTTATGAATTCATTATTTTATTCTATATTAATCTGAAATAATCAACTGCTGTGTAGTATTTTAGTCCATATCAATATACAATTCATATTTAATTTTATATTGCTTTATCTCACTTGTATTCTCAATCAGATCATACACTTCGTAAATTACCTCAGTTAATAAGTTATTATTATCATAAATGTATAAGTACCTGTCTTCATAATCAGTTTCTTCTTTAAAATAAGTCTCATTTACTTTTAAACCGATTGAATTAAATTCAGTTTCATGAGCACTCACATCCTTATACATCAGATCGTCATGCATCAAACATTTTCTTCTTTTGTATTTATAAATTTTATTTGAAACAATTTGAGGGGCAATTGTATCAGCACATTGCTCTAAAAAGTAAGTTCGTTTATTAATTATCCTTCCTTTTCTGTCATAATAATATTCTTCAAGAACATCGTCATATGGATTTATTAACAAAGAAGAATGTCCACTACTAAACAAAAGATCAATACCTGTTATTTTAGGCTCTTTACAAATTAAATAGAAGTATCTATTAGCCAACAGTCCTTTTATATTATACTCATATAAAATCACTCCGGAAGAGTCCAAATACATTGTTTCAATGAGTTTATTGTTTTCATATTTGTTTATATATCTCATCCAATCTGTACTCGTAACATCTGATTCGATCATGGAAATATTATGCATAGAGTCATATGAATACCTCATGTAGGATATAGAAATAGAATCTAACCGTTCAGCCTCCATTAATAATCCATCTTCGTTATAATAAAGTCTTTGTTCAGGTTCAAAATCGCTTATTATTGAAGCGGATTTAACATGATTATTAATTATTGTATGTTCATTCAATTTAAAAAAATAATAGCTCGCTAAACGTTCGAAGTGATTTAATCTTCCTGGAGCGCTTTGAGAAAATGCAGATTGCATAAAAAGCAGAAAGAGGGTTGTTAGGTAACTTCTTTTCATGCAATAAAAATGTCAATTTACAACGATAGCAGGTCTATAAAATTGCTATATCTGCCGTCACACTTCATTCATTATAACCTTACGAACCCTTGCTTATCTTTGCCCCTTAAAATCAAAAACAATAAAATGAACTACGACGTAATAGTATTGGGCAGCGGACCGGGTGGATATGTTGCTGCCATTAGGGCTTCACAGTTAGGAATGAAAACCGCCGTTGTTGAAAAAGCTGAGCTTGGCGGCATCTGTTTAAACTGGGGTTGTATCCCTACAAAAGCATTATTAAAAAGTGCGCAGGTTTTTGAATACACGAAACATGCGGCAGATTACGGAATTACATTAGATAATGCAAAAGCAGATTTTACTTCCATGATAAAACGCAGCCGTGATGTTGCAGGTGGTATGAGTAAAGGTGTTACTTTTCTTATGAAGAAAAATAAAATTGATGTGGTGGAAGGAAACGGAAAAGTAAAAAAAGGAAATACAATTGAAGTAACTGCTGCAGACGGAACAAAAAAAACAATTACTGCAAAACATATTATTGTAGCAACCGGTGCAAGAAGCAAAGAATTACCTGCATTAAAACAGGACGGCAAAAAAATAATTGGCTATCGTGAAGCAATGAATTTACCAACGCAACCAAAAAGTATGGTGATAGTTGGTGCAGGTGCAATTGGTGTTGAGTTCGCATATTTTTATCAATCTATCGGCACACAGGTAACTGTTGTTGAATTTATGAATCGTCTTGTTCCTGTTGAAGATGAAGATGTGTCAAAAGAATTATTGCGCAATTATAAAAAACAGGGAATTACCGTAATGCTAGAAGCAAGTGTTGAAGCTGTTGATGCAAGTGGTGAAGGATGTAAAGTGAAAGTAAAAACAAAAACAGGTGAAGAAACTTTACAATGCGATATTGTTTTGAGTGCAATTGGTGTTGCTGCAAATATTGAAAATATCGGTTTGGAAGAAGTTGGAATAAAAACGGATAAAGGAAAAATTTCTGTGGATCAGTATTATAAAACAAATGTGGAAGGATATTATGCAATTGGCGATGTAACACCAGGCCCTGCATTAGCGCATGTTGCAAGTGCAGAAGGAATTACCTGTGTGGAGGCAATTGCAGGATTAAAACCTGAGCCAATTGATTATAATAATATTCCGGGCTGTACATATTGCTCACCTGAAATTGCAAGTGTGGGATATACAGAAGCTGCTGCAAAAACTGCAGGCTATGAATTAAAGATTGGTAAATTTCCATTTACAGCAAGCGGAAAAGCAAAAGCTGCAGGCGCACCTGAAGGTTTTGTAAAAGTAATTTTTGATGCGAAATACGGAGAATTTCTCGGAGCACACATGATAGGTGCAAACGTTACTGAATTGATAGCAGAAGTTGTTGTTGCCAGAAAGTTAGAAACAACCGGTCATGAAATAATTAAATCAATGCACCCGCATCCCACCATGAGTGAAGCATTAATGGAAGCTGCTGCAGCTGCATACGGAGAAGTGATACATTTATAATTGACGATTTGTTAATTGTCGATTTATTAATTTTAATTTAGCCTTCGAATTATTTGTTCGAAGGTTTTTATTTTATATAATTAAATAAATAATGGAAACTAATAAATTAATTATTTATTCCAAAGAAGAAATTCTTTCCCGTACTAAGATCAGGAAGCAGGAAATAAAGGTCGGCGAAATGATAAAAACTATCTCTGATAAAAATAATTGGGAAGATGAATTAAAAAACAATAACGCAAAATTTATTTTACTTGGCCTGCCTGAAGATATTGGTGTAAGGGCAAATTATGGAAGGGGTGGTGCTTATGCTGCATGGAAACCTGCGCTGGATTTTTTAATAAATATGCAGAGTAACCAATTTTTACCTGGTGATGAAATTCTTGTACTTGGCGATATTGATTTTTCTGATCTGATGGAAAAAGCAAATCAACTCGACTATAAAAAAAATGACGATGTGTATGCTGCAAGAAATATTGTTGGCGAAGTTGACGCAAGAGTAGAAAACATTATTTCAAAAATTACAGCAGCAAATAAAATTCCTGTAATAGTTGGTGGCGGACATAATAACGCATATCCGATAATTAAAGGAACAGCTCAGGTAAAAAAAATACAACAAGGCATGAATGTAATTAATTGTGATCCGCATGCTGATATGCGTCCTATGAATGGAAGACATAGCGGCAATGGTTTTCATTATGCATTTGCGGAAAAGTATTTGAATAAATATGCAGTGTTCGGTTTGCATGAAAGTTATAATATGCAAGCAGCATTGCAATTATTTAAAGATCACCCCAAACAATTATATTACGAAACCTATGATGATATTTTTGTGCGGGATTGTGTAAATTATTTTGATGCACTGCGCAATTGCATCGAATTTGTAAACGAGGGTATTACTGGAATTGAAATTGATCTCGACTCAATTCAAAATGTTCCCGTAAGCGCAAGAACTCCAAGCGGCATGCTTCCGGTTCATGTAAGAAAATTTGTTTGGCATTGCGCAGAAAATCTTGAAGTTGCTTATTTGCATATTGCAGAAGGTGCTCCCGTACTTGCACACAAGCAGATGGACAATAAAACAGGGAAGCTTATCGCTTATATTATTACTGATTTTGTAAAAGCATTTTTGAATAAGCAAACATAGCACAAAAAAATCCGCCGGTAATGTACGGCGGATCCTTTTCTCTAACTATGATGAATGAATCAATCTACATTATCGTGCAGAAACGGATTGTTCTTTTTTATTTCTAACCCATCATTTTCAGTTTGCTGAACAGTAAATTTTGAATAATCTACATCCTGCGATTTCGGTACATCTTTTAATTCTACATCTCTTCTTAAATACGCCGGCACTTTCTCTAATTCTTCCAGGTTATTTAATTTCATGCTCATAGATTTTAATCTCTTCACCCTGTCATCTTCATTCTTATTAATAAAATCCATTTTATCTTCATTGCGGATAAAATCATTATGTATAACTGGTTCTTCTTCTTTTCTGTAATACGTAACCGGCTCCGGTTTTATATCTTTTGTTTCTTCCTTTAATGTGATGTTGAGATCATTCAGTGGAAATTCAGGAATAGATTCTTCTGCAATATATTCCGTTAAAGGAGCTTCGTCTTTTATTTCTTCTGCAGGAAAATTTTCAATATTATTTTCAGCAATCTCCTCAACTTTTTCTTCCGCAGAAGAGGTTATTTTATTTTGTTCTTCAACAGATTCTTTAATCTGTACAAACCCTAACCCTAAAAGATCATTATTGAATTCAAATACAAATTGTTTCGGATCTTCTTTAATTACTTTTTTTTCTTCTGTAATTAATTCAATTTTTATTTCCTGTTTTTTTTCTATTTCCGGCAATGTTGTAACGTCAGCATCAACCTGTTTTTTATGTTTCAAATAATCTTTGGCATCAAGATGGCTCACGACAACTTTCTTTGATTTTTCCCTTATTCTGCGTTCCTCTTCTGTTTCAAATCCTGTTGCAATTACCGTCACCATTAAATGATCTCCAATAGTTTCATCAGTACAATTTCCCCAGATAATATCACAATCATTTCCTGCAGCCTGTTGAACAAATTCTGTTATTTCTGAAATTTCATCCATCAAAACAGGATCAGTTCCGGATGTAATATTTAATAAAATACTTTTTGCACCACGAATGTCGCTGTCATTTAATAAAGGTGATTCAAGAGCGCTCTTCACTGCATTTATTGCCCTGTCCTGACCAGTGGATTTTCCGCTTCCCATTATTGCAAGGCCACTATCCCTTAATACAGTTTTTACATCTTCAAAATCAACATTAATATATCCGGGCACTGTAATTATTTCTGCAATACCTTTTGCGGCAGTACTTAAAATATCATCAGCATGTGCAAATGCCTCTTTCCATGGAAGGTTGCCATATATTTCTCTTAATTTATCATTCGACACAATTAATATTGCATCAACATTTCTTTTTAATTCTTCCAGCCCATCATCAGCCTGTGTTTTTCTTCTTCTGCCTTCAAAATTAAATGGCAATGTAACAATCGCAATCGTTAATATTCCCATTTCTTTTGCAAGCTTTGCAATTACCGGCGCTCCGCCTGTTCCTGTTCCTCCCCCCATGCCGGCAGTAATGAAAACCATTTCAGTATTTTTTTCCAAAATACTTTTTAATTCCTGCAAACTTTCCATTGCTGCTTCTCTTCCCATATGCGGATGTGAGCCGGCGCCCCTGCCCTTTGTTAATGTGGGACCGAGTTGTATTTTCACAGGAATTGTACTCATATCCAATACCTGCGCATCGGTATTGCAAATAACAAAATTCACATCCTTAATTCCCTGGTCAAACATGTGATTCACAGCATTACATCCGCCGCCACCAACACCGATGACTTTAATTATTGATGTTTGTTCTTTTGGCAAATCAAAATACATAGTTCTTTTATTTATTTATTAATTTATTAATTGTCGATTTATTAATTGAATGCATTGCACCTCAGCTACTTTTTATTCTCCTTTGCCGTTTTTGCTGAAGCTGAGAAAATTGCTGTTAATTCTGCGCTTCTTTCAGCAAGCCATTTATACTTTGTGCGCTTACAATTTCAGCCCCCACTAACAACTCAATCCAGTATTGACATTCATCTGCCTCTTCTTCAACTATTTTTATTTTTGATATAAATTCTGCTTGTGATCTTGCCCTGCATGCTGCCCTATAATTAGCGCCAACAGAACTTGCAGATCTTATTAACTGATTTGATATAATATTTAAACACTTTGATTTACTTTCAATCTTATCTAAAAATTTTATGATATCTATTGCAAATTTTTTTGTTCTTAATTTTAATTCATCTGGTGTCATTAATGTGTATTAAATTAATAAATCGACAATTAATAAATCGTCAATTACTTAAAATCAGAAACTTCATCTTCTTCAAACCATCTCTTAGTGTTTGAAAGAATACTATTGAACCAACTTGTTCTGTCTTTTTTATTTTCCTCAATATTATTTTCTGCTGATACATTTACCAATTCCTCTGTAACTAAATTTTCTTCGGCTATATTTTGTGTTATTTGTGTTTTATTATTAACCGTTGTTTTATTTTCAATAGCTCCTTCAGTTTGCGGAACATAAAATCTGTCTTCCTGTCCTTTTAATATTAAACCGACACCTGTTGCATACATAGGGTGGCGTATTTCTTCAAATTTTGTTTTTGTGAGATGTTCTGTAGGATAACCTACTCTTGTATCTAACCCGCTGATATACTCAACTAATTGAACAATATGCTTTAATTGTGCACCACCTCCTGTTACAACAATTCCTGCAATCAATTTTTTTGCATATCCGCTCATACGAATTTCATGATACACATGTTCAAGAATTTCTTCCATTCTTGCCTGGATGATTTTTGCAAGGTTTTCTACTTTAATTTCTTTTGGATCCCTTCCTTTTAATCCGCTGATTGAAATAATTTCATTTTCTGCAGTTTCTGTTGCAAGTGCACA
>JACMJP010000273.1 GCA_014380545.1 Chitinophagales bacterium
ACCATTTTTTCATATAACCCTGCAGAAATAATACTGATGCTGATATCATTTGAAACGGAAATATCATAGAATATTTTTATAACTCCCGCAATTGTTCCTATAAATCCAAGCATGGGAGCAATACCTGCAATAACACCCATAATACCAAGATGTTTTTCCATTTCCATCACCTCTATGTTGGAAGCAGTCTCAAGATTCGATTCAATTTCCCGCATTGATCTTCCCAATGTAGAAAGTCCCGATTCAATAACTCTTGCCTGTGATGTATTTACATTTCGCACATAAGAATCAGCGGATTGTAAATTCCCAATTACAAGCTGATCTTTTATAGAAAGGATCATACGCTCATCAATTCTCGCAGCTTTGTTGATCATAAAAAATTTATACAACCACAAATAAATCGTAATGAGCAATAAAATAGCAATTGGAATCATGATAGGTCCACCCTTCATTAGTAATTCAATCCATAATATTTTAGGATCTCCGGCTACAGGATCAGCAGGCAATGTTGTTGTTTGTGTTACAATATCAGTTGTTTGAAGAATAACCGCAAAATTCATAATTGAATAATTTAATAAGTAGGAAATTATACTTTACAAAAAGAAATAATAATGAGTAGTGTATCTAACTATAAGCGTTTATTTTATGCGCATGTAACTTTTACTTGTCTAAAATACTATGCGATGGAGTTGCTTTTAATTTTAATTTGCTCTAATACGCTAAGAGCATAGAATTTATTGTGCTGGTAAAAAAAAAGGTAAAAGAAATTAAAAGAAAGGATTCAAATCATTGAAATTTGAGCTTTCGCCTTTCAATTCACTTTCTCAAACCTGTAGTTATCATATTTGAGAATGACAACATTTTCATTCTCATAAAATTTCAGATTATTATTTTCATCTGTATGCGGCACAAAATGAAAACGGTAAAGAGGAGATTTCAATGTAATATATTTATCTAAGTTTGAAGTAATATCAGGCCCGTAAACTTTTAGTAACTGACCGAAATAAAAAGTAAGATCATATCCCCGGAAAGCAAAATCGCTGGGGTAAGTTTCATATTTATTTTCAAATGAGTTTATAAATCTTTCTGTTCTCGGCGCATTCGGATCAATCCAGTATGCAGTAGGATAATGAAAATTTAAGCTTTCATAATAGTCAATTGATATAGACTCCATATCCATCAATCCGGGCATTCCAACTATATTAATATTTTCATTTCCCCTGCTCATGGTTGATAAACTTCTTATCAATCCATTCACAAATAATTCGTCAGTTGATGCAATAAAAATATAATTCTTAACCCCGGTTTTAATATTGCTGCTGACACCACTTGCCGAATTGACTTCTATTATTTTATGATCTGTTTTTAGTACCGAGTCTGCCCGAAAACAACTCAGAAATTCTTTTCCAATTTTACTCTCCGCATCTTTGTCTGTTCTGTACACTACAATAACATTTGCATTGGGGTCACTTCTATAAAAAAATTCCAGTGTTTTCTTTAATTGCATTTTTAAAGTTGCATTTGCTATTAAATAATAACGATTATCTGTAGTGATATTATTTGAAGGTGAAAGAGGGGAGACAAGAAATATTTCATTTTTCTTTGCAAAATCTGCAGCAATTTTTAAACTCTGGTTAAACATGGGTCCAACAATAAGATCCATAGTTTTCATTTCAGGTTTTGCAAATAACAGAGATGTTGCAGAATCATCTTTAATATTATCATAGATAAACACATTTAAATTAACCCCGAGGGTTTTTAATGAATCTAAAGCAATCAAGGCTCCTTCATAAAATTCAATGGAAGCTAAAGGCTGATAACCAGTAACTTTTCCTTCTCCAAGCAAAGTATTTAATTCAATCGCATCCATTTCAAAAGGCAGGATGAATGCAATGTTGTAAACATCTTTTTTTGCCCAGCTTTTTCCTTTCGCTTCCGTTTTTGTAGCATTTTCAGCAGCAAGGGAATCTTTATCATTTTTATTTTTTGCAGTAGATGAATCGCTTTTATGTGGTTCAAGAATAATTACATCATTATTTCTTTGCGATTTTTTAAATATGTTGCAGGATGATAAAATAAATATCACCAGACAAAAACTAAAGTAATATTTTATTTTATTCCCACTCAATTGTTGCAGGCGGTTTTGAACTGATGTCATATACAACTCTGTTGATCCCTTTAACATGATTAATAATGTCTGATGAAATGTTTGCCATTAATTCATATGGCAGATGGCTCCAGTCGGCAGTCATCCCATCGCTCGAATTTACACAACGCAAAGCAATTACATTTTCATATGTCCGTTCATCGCCCATTACACCCACTGTTTGAATCGGTAATAA
Source organism: Chitinophagales bacterium (assembly GCA_014380545.1). Classification (GTDB taxonomy): domain Bacteria; phylum Bacteroidota; class Bacteroidia; order Chitinophagales; family BACL12; genus JACMJP01. The sequence continues at coordinate 2,343 of JACMJP010000273.1, forward strand.
AACAGCTCCTGCCTGCCATACCTTATGATACCATCCTGATTTTTTCAAGTGGTTGATAAAAATAAAATCTGCTTCCTGTACAATACGAACTTTCTCCGGCGTAATATCACCAATAATTCTTATTGCAAGACCGGGCCCCGGAAAAGGATGGCGATGTAATAATTCAGTTTTTAAATTTAAAGCTGCACCAACCCTGCGTACTTCGTCTTTAAATAAATATCGCAGCGGTTCAACAACTTGCAGATCTAATTTATCCGGTAACCCACCAACATTGTGATGTGATTTAATTGTTGCCGAAGGTCCATGCACCGATTGCGATTCTATCACATCAGGATATATTGTTCCCTGTGCAAGAAATTTTACACCATCAATTTTTTTGGCTTCTCTTTCAAATACATCAATGAAAATCTTTCCAATTGTTTTCCTTTTTTGTTCAGGATCATCTATTCCTTTTAATGCATTCAAAAAATCTGTACTTGCATCAATGCCCAAAACATTTAATCCCAGGTCATGATATGTATCCAATACTTCGTCAAATTCATTCTTGCGTAATAAACCATTATTTACAAATATGCATGTGAGATTTATTCCTATAGCTTTATGTAATAAAATAGCTGCAACACTTGAATCAACACCACCACTTAAACCTAAAATAACTTTATCCGCACCTAATTTATCTTTAAGTTCTGATACAGTCTCCTCTACAAAAGACTGTGGCGTCCAGGTTTGTTTGCAGCCGCATATACGAACTACAAAGTTTTCAAGGAGTTTTTTTCCTTCGACAGTATGTGTTACTTCCGGATGGAACTGAATACAATAGATCGGGAATTGAAAATTATCTTTATCACTTGCATAAGCGGCTACATCTATACTTGCAGTTTTTGCTGTGATATGAAATCCACTTGGAATTTTGGTAACTGTGTCGCTATGACTCATCCAAACCTGACTTTCATCATCAACCCCATAAAATAAATTATTCTCACGGTCTATTATATGTAAATATGCTCTGCCATATTCCCTCCTTGATGAAGGTTGAACTGCTCCATCAAGATGATAAGCTATATATTGTGCGCCATAACAAACTCCTAACAAAGGTTTTTTACCAAGCACTTTTTCAATATCAAAGGAAGGTTTAGCCTGAGATAAAACAGAGAAGGGGCTGCCGGATAAAATAATCCCTTTAATATCATCTGTAATGTCCGGAATTTTTGTGCAAGGAACAATTTCGCTATAAACATTAAGTTCTCTTATTCTGCGGGCTATCAACTGTGTGTACTGTGAGCCAAAATCAAGTATGAGAATTTTCTCAGTCATGTGCAAAGATAGAATGCAGGTTTTAAAGTTTGATGTGAAGAACTTTTAGTTTTTGAATAGCCTGCTTCTAAATCGAAGCAGTTCGGGTTTAAAGCCTGTTGATTTATTTTCTCATTTGAATTTCCAATAAACTTTTTTAGAATATATAGCTGGCATACTCAAATTCCACACTGTGGAATTCTTCCACACATTTTGAGGAGTGATTCCCCAACATCCACAATCTCTTTTTCTAAAGATTAAAGCTTTTCTGATAATTTTCCAGTAATAAATAAGAACCCGCATTGAACCATTAGCATTATTTGGCTTATAAATCTTTCTAAACCTCACTGCAATTTAATTCCTGCCTGTATTTTAAAACAGATAAAAAGCAGGTTTTTCAAGGCTTTCAGCTATTATTTTGAATGAAGAAATGGATAATTGAGATTAATGGGATGTAGAGAAATTAGAAATAAAAAAAGCAGAGTTCACCATTTTTGGTTCCCTCTGCTATCCCCATGAAAACACACACAATAATATAGTAGGCAATTGCTATGCCAAGCGAATTTGTTTCTAGAAATGAGATTATTGTTTGTAAAAGAGGAAGTGATTTGGCGGTTTGAAGTCTGATTTTGCCTAATTAAATATATAATTAGAAAAAAAAAGCAGAGAAGACCGTTAAGGTAATCTCTGCTATCCCCATGAAAACACACACATTAGGTATTATGCAATTGCTGTGCCAAATCACTTTTTTTCAAGATTTTGCCATTTGGCATGCAAAATTTTCAATATTTTAAGTATTTCAGCCAATTTATTAAAAAAACGCACAAAAAAGCAGCGTTTTTTTGACACGACCGGGAGTTAGCATATTTTTTTTAA
>JACMJP010000274.1 GCA_014380545.1 Chitinophagales bacterium
CGACAGAAATTGTTTGTTCTTCAATACCGAAAATTCTCCCATCATTTAATTGGGAAATATTGCTATTTATATAATTCAATATTTCTTTTTGAGATCTTTGTCTTTCATCCGGAGGTGGCAACATCAACCTCACAAAACCTGAATTTACACCTGTAGCTGAGAAACTGGGTAGCGCTGCAAACACATCTTGTTTTTCGGGAATAGAATCATTTAAAAAATTTTCTATCTGCAAAGCAAAATCGCTTGTGGCTTCAAAGCTTGTTCCTTCAGGCGTACTCACTGAAAACCGAATATTGCTTCTATCTTCAATTGGCGCTAATTCACTTTGCAAATTATTATATACCAAAACCATCAGCCCAAAACAAACAATAATAATTACAATTGCTGCCCACCTTATTTTTATAAAAGATGATAATAATCTTTTATAACCATTTTCCATTCCTGTAAAAAAGGGCTCTGTCTTTTTATAAAACCATCCTTCATGTGCGTTCTTTTTATTGAGATATACATTTAGCACAGGTGTTATTGTTAGCGATACAAATGCTGAAATTAAAACAGCACCCGCAACAACAACCCCAAATTCACGAAATAAACTTCCCGTAAAACCTTCTAAAAATATTACCGGCATAAATACCACTGCGAGCGTTATGGAGGTAGAAATAACTGCAAAGAAAATTTCTTTGCTTCCTTCTAATGCAGCTTTTTTTACCGGCATACCTGCTTCTAATTTGCGGAAAATATTTTCAGTAACAACAATACCATCATCCACTACTAAACCTGTTGCTAAAACAATTCCAAGCAACGTAAGTACATTAATTGAAAAACCTGCCAGATACATGATAAAAAATGCTCCGATAAGTGAAATTGGAATATCAATGAGCGGGCGCAGTGCAATTTGCCAGTTGCGGAAAAATAAAAATATAACAAGTATTACAAGACAGATGGCAATTAATAAAGTATCTTTCACCTCGCTAATTGCATTACGTACATTTTTGGTTGAATCTAATGTTACAGTTAATTCAATTCCTTTTTCGGTTGTTGTTTTTTTTATATCTTCTAATCTTTTATAAAACTCATCAGCAATTGTAATATAATTTGCTCCTGGTTGCGGAATTACTGCAAGCCCAATTGAATAAGCACCATTTAATCTATATACTCTTTCTAATTCTTCAGGACCTAGTTCCACATTTGCAACATCGCTTAAACGAATAATACCATTTTCATTTTGTTGTAGTATCAAATTTGCAAAATCACTTTCAGTAATTAAACGCCCCATGGTACGGATTGTAATTTCTGTTTTTTCACCATACAATTTTCCGGATGGTAATTCCACATTTTCTTTTTGTAATGCATTATTTACATCCTGAAAGGTGAGTGAATAAGCATTTAATTTAGCAGGATCAATCCAGATGCGCATTGCATATTTTTTTGATCCGAATACATTAATTGTACTTACTTCAGGAATAGTTTGGAGTTGCTCTGCTAAATCATTTTCTGCATAATCACTTAATTCAAGCAAACTCATTGTTTTGCTTTGTATAGCAAGAATAATTATGAAATCACCGGAAGCATCACTTTTTGAAATAACGGGAGGCGCATCAAGATCCTGTGGTAAATTTCGTTGCGCCTGGCTGACTTTATCCCGTACATCATTCGCTGCATCTTCAAGATCAGTTCCTAAATTAAATTCAACTGTAATGTTACTTTGCCCTACACTGCTTGATGAAGAAATTGTTCTTACCCCCTGAATTCCGTTAATTGATTTTTCGAGTGGTTCTGTAATTTGACTTTCAATAATATCTGCATTTGCACCCGTATAATTTGTACGCACTGTTACAATGGGTGGATCAATTGCCGGGTATTCCCGCACACCGAGAAACGAATATCCTACAACACCAAAAATAACAATGACAATACTCATAACTGTTGCGAGTACCGGTCTTCTGAGAGAGAGTTCTGATATATTCATTTACCTGCTTACTGTGTATTTAATTTTGATATCCTAATTCAGCGGGAGTTTTCATTTCTTTTATCTGCACTGCAGCATCTGGTTTTAAATATAAAATCCCATTAATTGCAACAGTATCATTTTTTTCAACACCACTTGTAATTTGAACCCAGGTATTTTTTCTTGATCCTGTTTCCACGAGCTGAAATTTCGCCTTACCATTTTTAATTAATACGATCGTACTGCCTCTGGAATCAGGTATAATTGCATTTGACGGTACAACAAATGATGTATTATTTTTGTCAGTGGTATTAATTAATACTTTCGCAAATGCGCCCGGTTGAAGAGAAAGATTTTTTTCTTTTAATATTGCCCGCACTTTCATATTTCTTGTTGTTGTATTTATTTGTGGTTCTATTGCAATAACTGTTGCGGCAAATATTTTATCGCTGGCATCTGCCTTTACTTCTACCTCACTATTTTTTTTAATTGCACCCGCATAACTTTCAGGAATTACAAAATCCACTTTTAATTGCCCGGTCTCCTGTATGGTAGTGATTACATCGTTTGGCGAAACATAGGCTCCTACACTTACATTACGCAAACCGACAATACCTGTAAACGGAGCTGTAATCTTTGTCTTCTGAATTTGTGCTTTCACAACATTTATATCTGCACTTAATGATTGAACTGTATTTAATGCATTATCATACTCTTGCCGGCTCACACCATTTTTATCAAATAATGTTTTTAAACGTTGTTCAGATTGCTGTGCAATAATTACTTGTGCATTTATTTTTTCAAGTTGTGCATGCAGGTCATCATTAAATAATGTTGCAAGCAGGGTTCCTTTTTGCACCATGCTCCCTTCAGGAATATTTAGAGAAGTAATTCTTCCTGCGGTTTCAGGTTTCAGTTGCACATATTCATTTGCGATAATATTTCCGCTTACTTCTATTGTATTTAAGAAAGATTCAGATTGCAGAACCATGGCATCAACAGAAACAGATACATTTTTTTGAGCAGGAATTTCCTGCTTTTTTCTGCATGAGAGAATAAATAGACTACAGAAAATAGGATATATTAGTAAAAATCTCATTGGCGTACCCCTGTTTTGCGAATGTATAACAATACAAAAAAACTAAAAAAATAATTCTCTTAAATGGGTGTGTGAAGATATAAAATGAAAATATTATAGTATAAAAGGGGTAAATTGAAAGGTCAACCAACTTTTCAATTAATTGACCTTTATTTTCGTAGCCCGTAGGGGAATCGAACCCCTGTACCAAGAATGAAAATCTTGTATCCTAACCCCTAGATGAACGGGCCATCATATTTTGGAGTACCCATTTGACTTAAACGGGCAGCAAAAATAACCGAAAAAAGTTTTCTATAAAAATTTCACTTAAAAATTCTGCATGGAACCCTAATTTTACAACCTCAAAAAGAAATAAAAAAATATGTATCGTATAGCAATAAATGGTTTTGGACGCATTGGCAGGGTGTTTATGCGTCGTATCCTCGAAAAAGAAAATATTGAAGTTGTTGCCATTAATGATCTTGCAGATGTAGCAACGCTTGCACATTTATTCAAATATGATTCAATACACAGAAAATTTCCGGGTTCAGTTTATGTAGAAGGAAATAATTTAGTGATAAATGAAAAACGAATACAGGTATATGCTGAAAAAAATCCGGAACAATTGCCATGGAGGAATTTGAATATTGATCTTGTGCTGGAATCAACAGGATTATTTTTAGATTCAGCACATGCCCAAATGCATATAAAAGCAGGGGCAAAAAAAGTTTTATTATCAGCGCCTCCTAAGGATCAGGAAATCAAAACAATTGTTTTAGGTGTAAATGATTACTTATTATCAAAAGAGGATGCAATAGTTTCTAATGCAAGCTGCACCACAAATTGCGCTGCACCGATGATAAAAATTTTGCATGAAAATTTTGAAATTGAGCAGGCTTACATTACAACTGTGCATGCATATACATCAGATCAGAAATTACATGATGCACCACATAAAGATTTGCGCAGGGCAAGAGCGGCTGCTTTAAATATTGTTCCAACTTCAACGGGTGCAGCAAAGGCCATTACACTAACATTTCCTGAACTTGAAGGAAAAATTGGCGGTGCCGGAATTCGTGTACCTGTTTCTGACGGATCTATTACAGATATCACCTGTACAATTAAAAGAAATACTACAATTGAGGAAATAAATAAAAAATTTAAAGAGGCTTCTGAAAATAATTTGAAAGGGATTTTAAGTTATTCAGATGAGCCGCTTGTAAGTATGGATATTGTTGGGGACCCTCATTCCTGCATTTTTGATTCAGAATTAACTTCCGTAATTGGAAATATGGTAAAAATTGTTGGATGGTATGATAATGAATACGGATATTCCAGCAGGCTTGCAGATTTGATTGAAAAAATATCTTTGATGTAAAATCTAAATAACGAAATAAATATGAGAACCGTAAACGATTCTAATTTCGCAAATAAGAAAGCATTAATAAGAGTTGATTTTAATGTTCCGCTTGATAAACAAACTTTTGCAGCAACAGATGATACAAGATTAAGAGCTGCACTAAAAACAATTAATAAAATAATTGCTGATGGAGGTTCTGTTATTTTAATGAGTCATCTCGGCAGACCGAAGGGGGGACCTGAAGACAAATATTCTTTAAAACATATCGTTGAACATTTATCCGGCTTATTAAATAAACCGGTGAAGTTTATAAATGATTGTATAGGAGATGATGTGAAAGATGCTGCAGAAAATTTAAAACCGGGTGAAATTTTATTATTGGAGAATCTGCGTTTTCATCCTGAAGAAGAAAAAGGAGATGAAAAATTTGCAGAGCAGTTAAGTAAATTGGGAGATGTATATGTGAATGATGCCTTTGGTACAGCACACCGTTCGCATGCAAGTACAGCTGTTATTGCAAAATATTTTTCCACTGAAAATAAAATGTTTGGTTATTTAATGGCTGCTGAGATAGAAGCAGGAAATAAAATTTTAAATAACCATCAGAAACCATTTACTGCAATTATTGGCGGGGCAAAAGTTTCTGATAAAATATTAATACTTGAAAAATTAATTGATAAAGCAGATAACATAGTTGTTGGGGGTGGAATGGCTTATACATTTATTAAAGCTACGGGAGGAAAAATTGGAAATTCATTATGTGAGGAAGACAGGTTAGAATTAGCAAAACAATTATTGGAGAAAGCAAAAAATAAAAATGTAAATTTCTTATTGCCTTATGATTCTGTTATTGCTGATAAGTTTGATAATGATGCTATGAAAGCAAATTGTATGAGCCATGAAATAGAAGATGGCTGGATGGGATTGGATATAGGAAACAAGGCAATAAATGACTTCATTGAAGTAATTAAAAATTCAAAAATAATTTTGTGGAACGGACCGATGGGTGTATTTGAAATGGAAAATTTTAAAAACGGTACCGTTGAAGTTGCTAAAGCAATTGCTGAAGCAACACAAAATGGAGCATATTCGTTAGTTGGTGGTGGTGATAGTGTTGCTGCAGTAAACAAATTTGATCTTGCCGATAAAGTAAGTTATGTATCAACAGGTGGTGGCGCTATGTTAGAGTTTTTTGAAGGGAAAATTCTTCCCGGTATTGCCGCAATTGAGGAGTGATATTTCATACTTCCTGAAATAAAAAAAAGCTTCGATTTAATTATCGAAGCTTTTTTTATAGGAATAATTTAATAAATATATTACATATCAGTTTCTTTCGCATCTTCACCACCTTCAGTTTTTAGTGATGCAAAATCAAATGCAAGTGTAAAGCGCAAAGTATTATCTAAAGGATTTTGCTGGTTGCCTGATGGAATTAAATAAGAGAAATCTAAACCGAAGACATTGTATTTTAATCCAAGACCAACTGTAAAGAATTTCCTGTTGCCTTTTTCAGCGGCTTCATAAAAATATCCTGTGCGCACTGCAAATTGATCGCTATACCAATATTCTATACCTGCTGCAATAACTATTTCTTTTATTTCCTCGCTGAATCCTCTTGGCGCATCACCAAATGAACTAAATATTCCTGATACTACACCTTGTTCTTTGTAGTCAAATATTGTGTTTCCGTTTGCATCTGTTGAGTCAGGAGTCGGTACTAATAATTTATTAAAATCAAGTGCAATTGCAATTTCATTATGTTCATCAAAATTGATTCCGTACGTGACACCAAGTCCAAGATTGGTTGGAATAAAATCTTTTTCAATTGAATTAGTATAAGTGATCTTATTTCCGATGTTTGAGATATTTACTCCTGCATTTAAATAAGAGTCTTTATCACCCTTATTAAATTCTGTAGTATAAAATAAAGAAACATCTGCTGCAACACCGTTAGCAGGTTTAATAGGAATACCATTTACATATTGGCCTGTTGCAAGGTTTGAGTAAATATATTTAAGGTTCAAACCTGCAGATAATTTATCAGCTAATTTTCTTGCATATGCAACATCAAAAGCAAATTCATTGGGGCGGAAATCCTGTAATATATTTCCTGAGGCATCTGTGAATGTGATACTTCCCAGCGAAAAATATCGTAATGATGCGCCTAATGTTGAGAGATCATCCACTTTCCAGAAGCCTGTTAAATATGCTAAGTAAATATCGTTTACAAGGTTTCTGAGCCAGGGAGTATAAGTAATACTTAATCCTGAATTATCTTCAACGAAAGCTAATTTGGATGCATTCCAGAAAATGGAATTTGCGTCCGGAGAGATTGCGATACCCACATCCGCCATTCCTCCTGATCTTGCATCAGGAGCTATGCGCAAAAATGGAACTGCAGTGCTCACAGTATTTAAATAGTCGTCGCCTGTTGCCCCGATTGTTATTTGTGCATTAGAATTTTTTCCAACACATAGTGCTAAAACAATTGCAACTGTAAGTTTTGTTATAGATTTCATATTCTGAATTGATTGCAAATTTAGTTATTTGGTTGAATAGTCAAGAGACAGGTATAAATGGTAATGTGTCTTCAGTTTTAATTATAATCTTCCTTTTAACGGAATTAAAAGGGAATATTGTTTTTGAAAAAAAATAATTTCCCGCTCATTGTATCACCTAAGGATGACAAGTTTTTGGAATTCGTTTGCTTTTGAGCGATCAGAATTTGCGATAACGGTTAATTTATAAACATAAACACCTCTTCCGATCTGGTCTCCGTAGTTATCCAAACCATCCCAGGCTATATCGCTTACTCTATAGCCATCCGTCTGCACCTGTTGCTGAATTGTTTTTATTAGTTTACCGGATACTGTAAATACTTCCACTTTAACATCCAGAATATCGCCCGGTCTGTTATGTTCAAACCAGAATGATGTATTTGTTGTGAATGGATTTGGATAATTGAGCACATGGTCTAATGCAAGCTTTGCTGATTCAGCTACAACAAATTCAGTATAACCTTCCCCTGAATTATTATATACATCCCATGCCTTTACTCTAATTGAATGCCTTCCGGCAGCAATATCTCTCAAAGGATATTTTACTGTGCCTTTCTGATAATTATCTAATTCAGCTTCATAATATTCATTCAGCTCAGCTTCTGATTGTTGGTTTTCATCTAAGGTTGAAGTTATGTCATGCCCAATACCATTTCCAACTGTATTCATACCATTCGAATCTTCAAGCACTACATACAGAAACGGATCCTCATCCGTTAATCCGCCAAATACAAAACTTTCATCATTCATATAAACATCCACTGCTGGTCCATCATTATCAGTAGCAATTGAATCTGCTGTTCCGCCGACAAAAACATTTTTTTCATAACCTCCCGCATCTTCAGTTTCATTATTAGCGTAATAACTTAATTTTCCATTTCCGAAATCATAAGAAATATCTTTTGGCACCACAAAGGAGTATTCAAATGCGCCACTGTCAACACTTGCTTTTCCTTTATAAATTGCATTTTTTTGTAATTTAAATGTATAAAAATAACTTCCGGGATCATTTACAAGCGTTGTAACATTAATTGGTTTATCATACACAGTTGGATAAACTGTTCCATTAAATCCTGTTAGTTGAATTCCGCTTTGGTCAGTAATAATTCCTTTAATGGTAACTTTCTCTAATGCTTTTAATGTATCTGCACTAACAATCGGGATACCGTTTACTTCAGTTGTTTTCACATTGTATTTAGGATAATTTAATTGAATGCCCGGATCACCGAATAAAAAGAATTTTCTTGTATTTACTGGTTGCGAAACCACAGCATTTTTCCCCATCATAAAAGCAGTTCCTAAAGTGGGCATTATTCCGTCTATCGGTGCAAATGCATTTTCATTGAAATTAGAATTCAATTCATAGTTTGCATTTGAATATACAATTCTTACTGTTGAAACTAAACCAACACCACCTCCCTGCGGATTTAATAAAATTAACTCACCTGCACTTGTTCTTTCCGGATTATCAAAACGGGAAAAAGAACATGTTGCTGTAATAAATAAGGGAAGCTTATCATAATTTGTCCAGCTATTAATATCATCAACACTTAAAATTCTTTCCTGTGCCCAGTTTTGTTCGTTACCATGACCGGCCCAATTAATAATTAATGCTCCGGTGAATATCTGATTATTAATTCCAATATTCACATCAGGATATCTTTCACCTCCTGCACCGGGCACCTGCTGATATGCATCAAGATATAATTTATTCAAATTATATTGCGGGTAGGTCGTATCAAAAAAAGTTGCAATATCATCTGCATCATCTATATGTGTATTGCCATCTTCATCGTCTGCAATAAAACAAATTGTGTTTCGCCAGTTGCCAAAAGTTTCCGTTGATTTGTAATGCATGATCTTATTAATAATATCAGTTGCTTCGCTAATTTCACGAACAGGGAATCTTCCTATACCGATATCCAATTTATTAATATCATTGCTCATGTCAGCTCCTTCAGAGGAATCTAAACAACCGAAATAATCATCAGTTGGATATGTTTGTGTTTGTATGTTCGATTCATAACTTTCATAAGTAGGAACATAATTAGAATTTAATTCTTCACTGAAAAGAATATTTTTATAATCGAATGATGCATCACCAAGTAACAATAAATATTTTGGCATTATAGATTCATCACCAGCAGCACGGTCGTAAAACATACGCATCATATTTCTTATAGCCGTAATATCCTGTGTGCCGGAGGAAAATTCATTATATACCTGGTCAATTGTTGCAACAAGCGTATCATAATTATGTGTATCATAGTGCCATGCTGCAAGCCTCCTTGCTTCTGAAATAAAATCAGGATGAGAAATAATAATATATTCAGGTGTATTAGAAACATCATGCAGGTTTTGGTTTGCAACAGCACCTGCAAAAGTTATTTCTGATGATGGAAAAGCGTCAGCAGCTGAAAATGCAATGAATTGTTTTAATGTATCAGATGGAAGAGTAAAATTTCTTGTTGAGGAAAAATCATAATCCTGATTTAAAACATTATTTTCATTTGTAATATCCCAAATAAAAATATCGCCTGATCCGCTTATTTTATATTCTGTGTAATTTCCTGTGCCAACTCCGCGGCTATCCCTAAAAATTAATTGTGCATTATTATAATTCAAATTTGCCCGGCTTATTAATTCAATGTAATCCACCCATCCGAGATCACTTCCTGAAGCATCAAATGTTACAGTTAAATTTATATCACCTGATGCCGGAGGTTCAAATTCATGTTTTAATAAAGTTGTCTTTGCATAATCGCTTTCTGTAGTTACTGGCGTAACTGCAAATTCATAATTTGTATCTGCTCCACTTCCGGTAATAGAAATTTTCGGTGTATTTGTGCTGCTCTTTGCCGCAAGATAAGCCTGCAATACAGCATTTTCATCTGTGTTTATTGAAGGAATTGTTGTAGAGTAAATTCTTGGTTCAGTATAAGCATCCATTGGTGTGTCAAACCATCTTCTTCCTGAATTTACCAGGTTTATTTTATCATTATCCCATACAAATAGATGATCATAATCGGTAGTTGAATAAGTAGCTGTGCCCAAACTAATTTGGGTTAAAAGATTTTTATCTGTTCCCATGTCTGTTGTAATAAAATAATAGGCAACATCACTATATAAATGTTTTTGATGCGCATAACTTTCATCAGCAACATTAAATTTCCAATTGTCAGCACCATTTGCATAAAATAAAATATAATCGCCATCATCAAAACTTCCATCTTCTAACCCGGAACGATAAATATTATTTTCAACCAGGTCGTCATAATTTGCAAGATCATTTGCTTCAGGCAACATGCCACCGGTACCGAAAATACCAAATGTTTCAGCGTTAAATGATTCCGTATTTATTCCCAGCTCAGTTAAAAATGATTTATCAATTTTATATACGCCCTCTTTTGTAGTTCCTATTTTATACCATGTTCCGATTTCTAAAACTGAAGAGGCAGCATATGTATGTTCATCATCACCTCTGAAAGAATTGGCATTTGCATCGGGCTGAATATTTATTTGCAAGGTAAAGCTTATTAATTTTTCATACTTGCCTGTAAAAGAATTTTTCCTGATTGGAATAAAACTAACAACGACATAATTTTTGGTTCTTGATTTTGTGAAGTAATAACTTGTATTTATTTCACCGCTTATTTTTTTCCCTTTTATCAGATCCTGCCTTTTTATTGGTTCATAAACGGGATTTATAATTTCTATTGATGCAATTCCCCTGCTTTCAATTTCAAAACTTTCGGCCCAAACAGGTACTGATGGTGAAGATTCATAATCGAAAGAAGCTCCTTTAAAATAAACGGCTTCATGATTTACAGAACCATCTGAGAAATAATAATAGGTAGAATCATTCCATTCCAAAGAACGATTTACAATAATCTGATCATTTGCATATACAGAACTTGCAGCGAAAAGCGTTAAAATTGCAATCTGAATTTGTAAATAAAGTTTAGGTATCATGAATTCACTATCTGAATGAACAAAGTTCGAGAAAAAATAACGCAAAGACAACGAAAGAGGTTTGCACATATTGCCCGATATTTTCGTGCTGTTATTTTTTTTGACAAAAAAATACAGTACTTATTTTTCGTACTGTTTTTAATTTGCTGTAAAAGCATTTTTTCTCAGGATCTGCGCTTCACTCAATTTCATGCATCGGATACCTGGCTTAATCCTGCTTTTGCAGGAAACAAAGGACAGCCAAGACTTGAAATAAATTTCCGGGATCAATGGCCGGCTATACCACAAACATATGTGAGTTATCGAATTGCCTTTGATGCTGCAATAGAGGACCTGAATAGTGGGATAGGGCTATTTATTGTGCGGGATGATGAAGGGCAAAGTATTTTAAAAACACAACAATTCGGTGCGCAGTACATGTACCAGGTGCAATTAACGAAACAAATGGCTCTGAATACTGCTGTTCAGGCAAGTTACACACAGCGAAGCATTGACTGGAATGAATTGCAGTTTTATGATCAGATAAATCCAATATATGGGTTTACTGATGCTACAGGAAATCCAAATCCAATAAGTCAAACTCCACCATCTCAATTTGAAATACATTACTCAGATTTTGCAGCAGGGGCATTACTTTTTACAAATAAATGGTATGCCGGCATCTCAGCATCTCACCTCACTCAACCCGATCAAAGTTTTTATACCGGGAACGAAAGCAAATTACCACTTACTGTGACTGTACAAAGCGGACTTCAGTTTTACGACGATCAAAAGCTTTATCCCTTTGTAGTAAACCCTTTAGCGCTTTTTACATTGCAAAAAGACTATAAGCAAATGATGGCAGGCAGTTACTTTAAAAAAGGAAATTTGTTAGCCGGAGCTTTCACCAAATATAATTTTCAGCATCTAACCGACGTTAGTGCTCTGATTGGATTAAGAAAAGGATGGATGACATTTGCTTATAGCTATGATGTTCCTTTAGGGGCATTAAGCGGAGCAAGTGGTGGGGCACATGAAGTTTCAATTGTAGTTTTATTTATGGAAAGCAGTAGTAAAATGACGACAAAAAGACAAAAGCGTTCATTAGAGTGCCCGTCAATATTGTAACATATTACAATTTTATTTTTACATTTGCGTTTACAGAAAAAAATTCATTAGCCGTATGAAAAGAATCCTGCTCTCAGCAACCATTTTATTTTTTGTAGGAAGTATTATTTCTTCCTGCGCCAAGCGTTCATCAACTACTGGTTTCAAATATAACGATCCTAAATACGGCGGATTTGAAGCACATAATTTTGAGGGGCAGCCTACAGGGCCAAATTTAGTTTTGGTTGAGGGCGGAACTTATACAATGGGAACAACTGAACAGGATGTTACTTTTGAATTTCACAATGTACCCCGCCGAGTAACAGTTTCATCTATGTACATGGATGAAACGGAGGTATCCAACCTCCATTATCGTGAATATTTATACTGGCTTACAAGAGCATTTTATGCAGATTTTCCTGATGTGGTAAAAAGAGCTTATCCCGATACATTGGTTTGGAGAGATGAATTGGCGTACAATGAACCATATGTAGAGTATTACTTCCGTTATCCAAGTTATGATAATTATCCTGTGGTTGGAATTTCATGGTTGCAGGCTACTGAATATGCAAGGTGGAGAACAGACAGGGTAAATGAAAATATTTTAAATGATAAGGGAATAGTTGATGTAAATATCAACTCATTAAATGAAGATAATTTTAATACTGAATCATATCTCTATGGTCAATATACAACAGGTGTTCAGAAAGGATTGAAAGATTACAGTCCTGAGGCAGGTGATTCAAAGGAAGGAAGGCAGGTGAAAATGGAAGATGGTGTCTTATTACCTGATTATCGTCTGCCAACAGAAGCTGAGTGGGAATATGCAGCACTTGGTTTAATTGGTAACCAGGTTGAAAATAATGAAATGCTTACCGACAGAAGATTATATCCCTGGGATGGAAATACACTTAGAGAGCCATCCAGCAAAGAAAGATGGGCGCAGGGCGGTATGCTTGCAAACTATAAGAGAGGCAGAGGTGATTATGCAGGTCTTGCCGGAAAATTAAATGATAATTCAATAGTAACTGCTCCAATTTATTCTTACATGCCGAATGATTACGGTTTATTTAACATGGCAGGTAATGTAAATGAATGGGTAATGGATGTTTATCGTCCGCTTACATATTATGATATGGATGATCTAAATCCATTCAGAGGTAATGAATTTGAAGTTAGAGAATTGGATGAAGAAGGACTTGTTGCTGAAAAAGATAGCGTCGGAAGAATTAAATATCGTCCTCAAAAAGATGAAGAAGTGGTGAACAGAAGAAATTATAAAAAAGGCGATGAAAAAAATTATGTAGATGGAGATTCAATTTCATTAGCATATTACGATTATGCAAAAACAACATTAATCAGCGATAAATCAAGAGTTTATAAAGGAGGATCATGGACTGATGAAGCATTTTGGTTATCACCGGGTGCAAGAAGATATTTGGAAGAAGATCAATCAACAGCTACATTAGGTTTCCGTTGTTGTATGATTCGCCTTGGAGGTGATGTAGATAATTTCACTAAAGGTGGAAATCAATTCAAAAAAACTGAAAAGCAGGCTAAGGTCAATAAAAAGATGCGCAAGCAATCAAACTAAAAAAATATTTACAATTGAAAAGCCTTTCGTTATTTTGCGAAAGGCTTTTTTATTTCATGCCGGTATATTTTTATAATTCATGCGAGCAAAAGAACTATTTCAACTATTTCAAAAATCTACAGGCGTTACAATTGATTCAAGAAGTGTTCAGCCGGGAAATATTTTTTTTGCATTAATGGGTGAGCATGCCAATGGAAATGCCTATGCTGAGATAGCAATTGAAAAAGGAGCATTATGTGCAGTAATTGATGATGTGAATTATAATATAAATGAGAATTTTTTTTTAGTAGATGACAGCTTAACAGCATTACAACAACTTGCAAAAACATATCGTGATACATTAGTAATTCCATTTATTGCAATAACAGGATCAAATGGAAAAACAACAACCAAAGAATTAATGCAGGCTGTATTAAATAAGAAATACAACGCATTCGCAACAAAAGGTAATTTGAATAATCATATAGGCGTACCGCTAAGTATTTTATCTGTTATGAGGCAACATACTATTGCAATTATTGAAATGGGAGCCAATCACCAAAAAGAAATTGAATTTTTGTGTTCTCTTTCAAACCCAACACATGCGCTAATAACAAATATTGGCAAAGCACATTTAGAGGGATTCGGCGGTCCGGAAGGTGTAAAAAATGGGAAGTCAGAATTATATTATTACATCATGCAAAATAATGGGATTGTGTTTGCAAACAGCGGTCAGGAACAATTATTTGATGTATATGCAAAATATGATAAGGTAATTACATACGGGTTTAAGGAAAATGATTTTGTTAATGGAAAAATAATATCCAGCTTACCATTTGCAACAATTAAAATAGATGATTTTATCATTGAATCAAATTTAGTAGGACAATACAATGCCGAAAATATTTTAGCTGCGGCTTGTGCAGGCAAGTATTTTGGGATTGATCTGCAGGAAATAAAAGATGCAATTGAAACTTATATTCCAAGAAATAACCGCAGCGAATGGAAAGAAATAAACGACAACCATTTTATTTTAGATGCATATAATGCAAACCCAAGCAGCATGAAAGTAGCAATAGAAAATTTTATGCGCTTGGATGTTTCACCTAAGATTGTAATTCTTGGTGATATGCTCGAGATGGGAAAATATGCAGCGGAAGAACATACACATATTTTAGATACGGCTTTATCAGGAAATTTTAATGCGATAATAACTGTAGGAAATGAATTTGAAAAAGCTGCAGCAGGAAAAAATATAAAAGCATTTAAAACAAATGCTGCAGCAAAAGAATATTTTAATTCACAAAATTATAAGGGGGTTTATATTTTGTTGAAAGGCTCAAGGGGAATTGCACTGGAGAAAATTATTGAGTAGTATTTTATTTCACTCACTACTGACTACTCACCATTCACCTAATGACTCAGCTTCATAAAAACTTTCATCCATTTATCAGGTAAAATATTATTTGTGGCATCCAAATAATCTTCATAAGCACATGGCACTAATTGCTGCCGCTCAAATTTTTTATGCACTATGAATGGAACTTCAACCCACCATCTTCCGCTTTTGTTGCTTTTCCAAAAAGTGAGATCATATCCGTTTCCATGTAGGTTAACTATATATTTTGTAAAATTCCTTTCATCTGTTATCGGGTAATCCTGCTTGCGTTTATAATATCCGTCAATAAAGTACCAGATCATTTGCGCAATGAGCTGTGCAGTTAATTCCTGTGTATCAAACATAGGGTTATATTCATAAATACCAACAGAACTCACTTTATCACTCATGCCTGCATAGCGCATTATCTGACATGCCTCTTCACTTGTTAGTCCATTTGGAGTTGCATGCGCATGACCGGGTGCATCGCATGCTTTAATTGC
This sequence comes from Chitinophagales bacterium, assembly GCA_014380545.1. Classification (GTDB taxonomy): domain Bacteria; phylum Bacteroidota; class Bacteroidia; order Chitinophagales; family BACL12; genus JACMJP01. Next base: position 15,457 of record JACMJP010000274.1, read on the forward strand.
ACTCATATCAAAACTTACAATATCAGCATCACGAATTTCAGGTTCCATGTAGCGATAACTTTCTTTTATTTTTCCAAGCCGGCATATATCAAAGAACATTGTATCAATGGTATTCAGCATTTCCTGCGCAAGAAAATGTCCCTGGGCACCTATGGCAGTATAATTAAATAAATAATTTTTTTCATGCGAAAAAATATCCATCAGCCAATTACATGCTGCCGGGTATCTATGCTTTTCCCGCAGATCAATTTGTTCATCAATAACAGCAAGATTAACTGCCTGCCCTAAAAATTCATATCCATTATATTGCCCGATAGTTATATCCTGGCTTCCACCGATAATTATTGGAATTATTCTTTGCTGTAAAAAATATTCCATCGCCATCTTCAAATTATCATAGGTTTCTTCAGGAGATTCACCTATAATTATATCACCGGCATCAATCATTTTAATTGGCAGGTCAGCTGCTGATAAATTATAAAAATGTTTACGGATAATGTCGGCGCCGTTTGCACTGCCACTGTTATTATAACTTGCCCGGCTTTCATTCACTGCTATCAGCGCAATATTAATATCTGATGTATCAGGAACTTCATGCAAATTGACAGCGATGCGCTGACCTATCTTGTAGCCTGAAAAATTTTCTTCTTCAAAATAATTCCCCATACGGGCAGGAGTGAGCAGCCTATTTATCATGATTGTAAAATTGATGGTTTATTTGCAATCAACTACTAACGTTATTAAAATGAAATTTTGTATTTGTCTATTTATTCAGTCAGCAATGATTTTAAATAGATAATAAAAATTATTGACTTTTAGCCTGAGACTGTTGGCTGAGAACTGATTACTACCTTTACACCATGTTATTATATTTTTTTGACAGGGTCTTTTTAGATAATACATATCGTCAATATGCCTGGCTGTTTGGTATATTATTATTTGTAATTATTTTCAAAAGATATATTTCCAAACTCATAAGTTTACTTCTGTTCCGCCTGGCAGGTAAAACCTACGCAGGAAAAATGACGGAAGAATTCCTTTCGCTTATATTAAAACCGCTCCAGTATTTAATTATTCTCAATACCATTTATTTTGGTTTCAGTTCGCTTGCATTTCCGGAAATATGGAAAGTTGAATTTGGAGGGATACAATTACAAAATTTCATCATCGGCATATATACATTTTTTCTTATACTTTGTGTTGCATTTCTGTTTTCAAGGCTTGCAGAATTTATAACAAGAGTATTAAAATCAAAAGCTGCATTAACTGAGGATCCATGGGATGATCAGCTTGTTGCATTTTTTAGAGATGTATTAAAAGTATTCATTTGGTTTATTGCAATATTTTCTATCCTGTCAATTGTATTTCATGTAAACCTTGCTTCACTTCTGGCAGGCGCCGGTATCGCAGGTATTGCATTAGCATTTGCAGCACAGGAAAGTTTACAGAATATTTTCGGCAGCATCGCTATATTTTCAGAGAAGCCATTTGTAGTGGGCGATCTTGTTGAAGTAGATGGTGTAACGGGCAAAGTTGTGAAGGTCGGTTTCCGCAGCACAAGAATACGCTCCGTAGATACAAGTTATATGACCATACCGAATAAAAATATTGTAAATAATAAACTAAGTAATTTAAAAAGAAGAACTTCAAGACGCATTCAGTTTAATCTTGGGCTTAACTATGATACAACTAAAGAACAGTTGGAAAAAATAATTTCCGAAATAAAAAAATATGCTAATGAACATCCCAAAAAAAATGATGAAGTAAATGTTGGATTATATAATTTCGGAACGTATGCAATTGAAATTATGGTTGAAATACATCTGGAGTACGAAGCATGGGATAAATACATTGAAACAAGAAATGAGGTATTATTCTCTATTCTAGGTATTGTAAAAAATAATAAAGCGGTAATTGCTTATCCTACTCAGATTTTGAAAATTGAAAATGAGAAGTTTTTATTTGGTGGTGAAAAGATTCAATAGTTTTGATTCACCCTCTTATCCCTCTCTGAAAACAGAGAGGGACGTCTGTTCTAAAATTATGGCAAGTGAATCTGTAAAATTGATTTTATAAATAAGCTAGGTTCAGTTGGGATCATGAATTAATAACTCCGCCTATTTCCAAAGACTTATTTCTCAGATCAATGCCACCTTCTAAAATAGATTTTAAATTGGCAAGATAAAATGTCCAGCCTTCCATACAACCGATGTGATATTTTACTTTATGCTCTTCATCATCCGGAATATTTTCCTCCGTTAATTCAACAATAGAAATTGTTTCCGAGAAAGAAGAAATCTTAATTGTTACAATACAAGTTTCAGCAAAATAAAATTGCACTATATCTTTTCCGTTTGCCGCAATGATCTTATTTTTTTCGTTTGTACTATCAGGATAGCCATGCCACATCCAATTGTACATGTCCTCTTTTTGAATATATTCATCCGCTCTGCGTAAGCTCCCATCAGGTTTAGTAAATACAGAACTGCGCAAAAACCATTTTTCCAAACCTTGCTGTGTTGTGCAAACATTATAAATACTTTGAACGGGTTCAGAGACATTAATGCGTTTGGTGAATTTGGTCCAGTTGTAAACTTGCATAAAATAATTTCCAATAAAATTAAGAAATAATTTTTCCACACTAATCTGAAATCATCACTCTGCAATTCGCAGTCAATAATTTATCTTTGCTTTTTAATGGAAAACTTCGAAAAAGTTCCGGCGGTTATCTTGCTGAAAGACGGAACGGCGTTTCATGGCTACAGTGCCGGAAAGATTGGTACAACAACCGGCGAAATTTGTTTTAATACCGGAATGACAGGCTATCAGGAAATTTTTACTGATCCAAGCTATTACGGGCAAATTTTGGTTATGACTAATGCACACATTGGTAATTATGGTACTATGAATGAGGAGGTGGAAAGCGAAGGAATAAAAATTTCAGGACTTGCGGTAAAAAATTTCACCAATTTATTTTCAAGAAGATTGACTCAAAACTCCATTCAGGATTTTTTGCTGGATGAAAGCCTGGTTGCAATAAGTGATGTAGACACAAGAGCAATTGTGCGCCACATAAGAAGTAAAGGCGCCATGAATTGTATTATCTCAAGCGAAATAACTGATCTTGAAATATTAAAAAATAAATTAGATGATGTGCCAGATATGATTGGGCTGGAATTATCAAGTAAAGTTTCTACCGATAGATATTACTTCGTTGGTGACCCCGATGCAGAAAAAAAAGTAATTGTTTATGATTTTGGAGTAAAGAAAAGTATTTTAAAAAATATTGCTGACAGAAATTGTTATTTAAAAGTAGTAAATGCAAAAACAAAATTTGAAGACACTTTAGATTTTAATGCAGACGGATATTTTATTTCGAATGGTCCCGGCGATCCTGCAAGTATGGATTATGCTGTTGATACACTTAAAAAAATATTACATGCTGATAAACCTTTATTCGGAATTTGCTTAGGGCAACAACTTTTGGCGCTTGCAAATGATATTTCAACATATAAAATGCATCACGGCCACAGAGGCTGTAATCATCCGGTAAAAAATTTAAAAACAGGTTTGTGTGAAATAACAACACAAAATCACGGATTCAATGTAAATGAAGACGAAATTAAAAGATCGGCCAACACAGAAATAACGCATATTAATTTGAATGATGATACAATAGAAGGATTCAGATTAACAGATAAAAAAGCATTTAGTGTGCAGTATCATCCTGAAGCAACACCTGGGCCTCATGATGCAAGATATTTATTTGATGAATTTGTAATGATGATGAAGGAGGAATAATTTTTTGAATAATAAAACTATCAAATAATTTAATAACCCCGCCCGACTGAACGTCGTTCGGGCGGGCAATTAACTTAATAACCTAATAACTCAATTAACATGAGCAATATACATGAAATTAAAGCAAGACAAATCCTGGATTCAAGAGGAAACCCTACGGTTGAAGCTGAGGTTATGACTGAATTTGGCGCTACAGGAAGAGCTGCAGTCCCTTCAGGTGCAAGCACAGGTATTCATGAAGCTGTTGAATTAAGAGATGGCGATGCGGATGTTTATTTAGGGAAAGGTGTATTGCAGGCAGTAGAAAATATTAATGAAATCATTGCAAAGGAACTGGAAGGTACCGACGTATTTGATCAAAATTATGTCGATCATCTTATGATTGAATTAGACGGAACGGATAATAAAAGTAAACTTGGCGCAAATGCAATTCTTGCTGTTTCGCTTGCAAACGCAAAAGCTGCGGCAGCAGAATTAAATATTCCTTTATATAAATATGTAGGTGGTGTAAATGCGAATACATTGCCGCTTCCCCTTATGAATATTTTAAATGGCGGTGCGCATGCTGATAATAAAATTGACTTTCAGGAATTCATGATTGCACCGGTAGGAGGCGATAATTTTTCTGATGCGTTAAGAATGGGTGTTGAAGTTTTTCATCATTTAAAATCGGTATTAAAGAAAAAAGGTTATTCAACAAATGTTGGCGATGAAGGTGGCTTTGCCCCCGATCTTCAAAGTAATGAGGAAGCAATTGAAATTGTGTTAAAAGCAATTGAAGATGCAGGGTATATTCCGGGTGAAGATATTTTAATTGCTTTAGATCCTGCAGCATCAGAATTTTATGATGCAGAAAGTAAAATGTATGTATTTAAAAAGTCCGACAAAAGAAAATTATCACCTGAAGAAATGGTTGATTATTGGGTAAATTGGTGTAAAAAATATCCGATTGCAAGCATAGAAGATGGATTAGCAGAAGATGACTGGTCAGGATGGAAACAGATAACAGAAAAAATTGGAAATAAAGTGCAGTTAGTTGGGGATGATCTTTTTGTTACGAATGTAAAAAGATTAGGTAAAGGTATTCGTGAACATATAGGAAATTCTATCTTAGTAAAAGTAAATCAAATAGGAAGTTTAACAGAAACTATAAACGCAGTTACTCTTGCTCATAAAAATAAATACACAAGTATTATGAGCCATCGCAGCGGTGAAACAGAAGACACAACAATTGCTGATCTTGATGTAGCACTCAATTGCGGGCAAATAAAAACGGGATCTGCAAGCCGTAGCGATAGAATTGCAAAATATAATCAATTGTTACGTATTGAAGAAGAACTTGGCGCATCTGCTGTGTGGATGGGAAATGTTTTTTTAAAGTAGTAAGGATTAGTGTATTCACTGTTTTGCTGCGCCCAATTAATTACTACGCTTATTTTTAAAAAAAATTCGCCCCGCTTTATTCACAATCCAGTGACAAATTCCATTATTCAATTTGAAAACCTTTCATCTATATTAGCGTCTTCTTAGCTGAAAGTAACACACTCCTCCTTTTTACACACACTCTCTTAGTATAATACACACAGTCGCAGCCTTTATAAAACAACACAGCTTTAACCCTTTTTATTAACGAAAAATTATAAGTATCATGAAGAAAGTGTATCTATTCTTTACCCTCCTCTATTCCACACTATTTTGTTTTAAAATTTCCTTTGCGCACGGTGACGATTGCGATGTACATTCTGATAATCCTGTTTTGCAGGCAGAACATTGCGCCGTCATGGAATTAGTGCATGAAGAAGACGCAACACATATTGCGATTAACAGCGGCTCATGGTTCACAGCATCTACATGGGATGCAATGGAAATTCCACCTTCCGGCGCACGGGTTTTAATTGACAGTGGAGTTGTAGTTACTTACGATCAGGAAAGTACTACTTCTATTTTCTGGATCAGAGTAAATGGAACCTTACAATTTGCAACAAATGTAAATACCAAACTCAGAGTAAATACAATAGTTGTTGATGCTGCCGGCACAATGACAGTTGGTACTTCTGCTATACCCATTGCATCAAATAACACCGCAAAAATTATTTTTTCTGATGAAGGCGCTATTGATACAGACTGGGATCCATTTTTATTCAGCAAAGGATTAATTAGCCATGGTGCTTTCAATGTTTATGGAGCATCAAAATTATCTTATGCATCTATGAACACAGATCATACTGCTGGAAAAACGTTTTTAAAATTATTGGAAACACCAACCGCATGGAGTGTTGGTGATAAATTAGTTTTGGCAGGAACAAATTCATCATGGCTTGGTATCAGTGGAGATAATTCCCGTTATCATGATGAGGAATTAACCATCACATCCATCTCAGGAAAAAATGTATATTTTACAAATGATGGTGATGGAAGTAATGCTTTAAAATATACGCATAAAGCACCCACGGGATATGGATTAAAATTTCATGTTGCAAATCTTTCCCGCAACGTAATTTTTGAAACAGAAAACTGGGAGTCACTTCCTTTTTCAGAAAGAGGGCATGTAATGCTCATGCATAATCCAAATCAAAATGTTTATTATGCTTCTTTTATTGGTTTAGGAAGAACCGATAAATTAAACTTTGCTACAGACCCGGCTGTGGATGCATTAGGTAATTATTTAAGCGGAGAAGAGAATGTAAGGGGAAGGTATCCATTACATATTCACAGAGCAGGAACAAATAGTACTACAATTGATCCGGTTAATCTGAAAGGAAACGTTGTATATACTACACCGGGTTGGGGAATTGTAAATCACTCCAGTAATGTTGTTGCAGAAGAAAATATTGTTTATGAATTTTCAGGTGCTGCATTTGTTACTGAAGCAGGAGATGAAATCGGTTCCTTTATTAAAAATCTTGCTTTAAAAGGTGTTGGAAATGAATCGCTGCCAAATGACTCACCGGTATTTTCAAGAATTTTGCGTTCGCAAAATTTTGATCTTGGCTATGAAGGTGATGGTTATTGGATGCACAGTAATAATTTGGAATTAGAAGGTAATATTGCTGCATCATGCAAAGGAAAAGGGTTTCATTATTTTGCTGATGATGATGATATTGCTGCTTCAAAAAAATTAAAGGTACCTGTTTCAACAATTATGAGTCCTGTTATTGCAGGAAGTGATGATTCTGTTTCAGCAGCAATTATTCCAATAAGAAAAAACAATAATTCTGTTGTTTATAATTCTGTTGAGGCAATGGCATTCTGGACCTTTATGTATAATGAGGATAACATAGGTGGTTTTTCGCATTCCGAAGACCAGCCTTATGCGCACAATATACTTAGTGTAATTGATAACTTTAAATTTTGGAATTTGTTAAACAAGGGTGTTGATTTAACATATTCCGGACAAATCCATTTCAGAAACGGATTGATGTTAGGAGATCTCGAGAATCATTTTGATGACGATGACTGGATAACAGATAATGAAGATGATGGTATTGCAGTTACATCAAGTATTGTTACGGGTCAGGTTGTTATGGAAAATGTAACAATGAAAGGATGGAGAAAGGCCGCAGTAGTATTCAGAACAGATAATTCAGAAGGAACTGATGATTTGGAAGCTAATTACCGCACATCAAAAATAATTGGTGGTGTATATGAAAACAATTATTACAATATGTATCCTGAAAAAGGAATAAGTACTTTCGGATCAAATACCTTTCAGTTTCCGAAATATTTTGAAATATCAGGTAGCCCGGTATTTAGTTCAATAACATCTAATACAGCACCTGTTGCAAATTTTTCTTATGCATCAGCAGGCGGAAAAACCGTTCAGTTTAATGGTGGATTATCATCAGATGCTGATCAGTATGTATCAACAAGCGGAAACGGAATTGCTGCATATACATGGGATTTCGGAGATGGAACTACTGGAAAAGGTGTAGACCCTGTTCATTATTATTCTGCAGGAGGAACATATAGCGTTAACCTTACAGCTTATGACTGCCAGGGTGCAACAAATACTTTTACGAAAAGTCTTGTAGTGCATAATGAAAAATACCCGAACACTATTAAAGATTCAGGATTTGAATTATACCCTTTAGTTCAAAAAACAAATATCACAAGTACAAGAGATTTTGTTGGAATTGGATGGATGGAAAATGGCGATTGGTTATTGCAGGATGATAAAGCTACTATCATTAATAGTATAGTTCCAAATAAACCGCTTATGCAGGTAAATAAAAATGACCGTGCACTGCAGGAAGAAGTTGAATTTTCTTTCCAGGTAAAAAATGTTGGAACAGGTGCAATAGGAAATACATTGCAGGTAGAGGTAATTGGTATTAATGGTGAATTTGTTAATACGAATATTGATATGTTTGGCAACTTTGAAAAATGGCCGCATAATGATATGACATTTGAACAGGATGTCTTATTAAGCGAAGAGTTTGGTATGAGTAATTATGACTGGACAACGTTTAAAAGAACTGTTGACTTTGGAACAGGGTATGATTATATTGCTGTTTCATTTTATTCTTATGGTGTAAAAAATGTGTGGGGAGATATGCAGGGAGTTGATAATGTTTGTTTACCATGCGATTGTTCAACACCATTAGATAACTTTGAAACTCAACTTACATCCACTCATGTTAATTTAATTTGGGAAAATGTAGGTAGTGAAGAATATCAAATGGAAATTAAACAACAGGGTGGATCATGGACAGATTATACAGTAGAAAATACATCAATGGAATTTTCTGATCTGATTCCTAACAAAACATATAACTGGAGGGTGAAGGCATTTTGTGATGGAGCGTATACAAACTATTCTGAAATAAGAAAGTTTATAACGCCAGTTACTGGTGGCGCATGCACAACACCTACACTCACAGAAGTTTCCTTAATAACAAGCACTACAGCAACACTTAGCTGGAACCAGGTTCCCAGTGTTTTACAATATCAGGTTCAGTACAAAAAAACAGGGACAACTACCTGGACGAGTGTTTATACAACAAATGCTTTCCTTGCAGTTACCGGTCTTTCACCAAGCACATCCTATCAATGGAAAGTGCGCAGTCAGTGTACTGAAGGATGGAAACAGTTTACAAATAATAACTCTTTTGCAACACCTTATCTTAAAGAGGGAGAAATTTCTGCAGATGAAATGGATTTAGATATTTATCTCTATCCAAACCCTGCCAGTGATGTTGTAAATGTTTCTGTTAATTCAAATATAAATGAAACAGTAACAGTGCAGTTAATTGATCTTACAGGAAGAACTGTACTTGAAGAAAGTATTTCTTTACTATACGGAGCCAGTGAGTTTTCGATAGACGTTCATGCTATCGCCCGGGGCGCATACATTTTGGAAATAAGCAGTACAAGCGGATTTTCTGAAACAACTAAGCTTATGATTGAATAAGAGCTTTTTGTAAGTTTTTTAAAAGCCACGATTTTTATCGTGGCTTTTTTTGTATGCAATATTTTTTTAATCCACACTTACAGCTACAACTTTTGCGTTTTGCTATAAGAATACAATTATAATTTTAGGTAACAATTAAAATGATCAGCATAAAAAATATAAGAGAGCGCATCCGGCTGTGGAATGTCCCGAAATTTTTCAGAAATAAATTTGTCTTTACTTTTTTTATTTTTATTGCATGGATGTTATTTTTTGATCAGAATAATTTTTTTGTACAGTTCGGCAGAATGCAGGATCTGCGCTCAGCAAAACAGAAAAAAGAATTTTACGAAACCGAAACCAAAACTATACAGCAGCAAATTACTGCTTTACTAAATGATAAAAGATCACTCGAAAAATTCGCCCGTGAAAAATACTACATGAAAAAACCAAATGAAGATGTGTTTGTGATTGTTGAGAAGAAATAAATATCTAAACATCATACTTTCTCAGCAATTTCAGCAGTACCTGCAAATCATCCGGCATTTCACTTTTACAAATAATAACTTCTTTGGTTGAAGGGTGATGAAAATGTAATTCAGAAGCATGTAATGTTAATCTTGATATAATAGGCTTCTCTGTGGTGTTCATCTCTAATAGCTCTTTATTTTCTTTGTCTTCAATGTTTATATCTGGTAGCACAGTGGATTTAGTTTTATAGTTTTTTTTAATGGATGATAAATAAAATGCATCAGCCCCGGCATATACTTCATCCACTAATAAGCCATGGCCTATTGCTGCAAGATGCACTCTTATCTGGTGTGTTCGTCCTGTTTTTATTTCTACATTTAATACACTTGCATGTTTAAATTCTTCTTCTACTTTATAAATGGTTAAAGATTTTTTTCCTTTCGGATGTGTAACCATTATATTTGGTTTTACAGGATGCGGCGCAATTGGAAAATTTATCTGCCCGGCTTTATTCATTAATCTTCCCCGCACAATTGCTTTATATAATTTTTTCACATTATGTTTTTCAAATTCCTCATTTAAAAATTTATGTGCCGCTTCATTTTTTGCAAAACAAATTACACCGCTGGTGTTTTTGTCAATTCTGTGCACAACAAATAATTTCCCGTATGTTTTTTCCAATTCTTTTTGCAGGCAGGGCACTTCAATATTCCGCTGGGGAATTACTGCAATGCCTGCAGGTTTATCTGCAACCAGCACATCAGCATCTTCAAATAATATTTTAAAACTGCTTTTCATCCGCATAAAAATACATGTTCAAAATGGAGTGTTAAAACGTTTTAAGCTAATAACCTTGCAACGTTCTAACTTTCCTATCTTTACCGCCAGCAAAAAAAGAACAACAAATGATCGCATATAACAGGATCAATAATATAACAGGATGGGTAGTATTTTTCATTGCTCTCATTTCTTATACAATGACGATGGAAGCATCCGCAAGCTGGTGGGACTGCGGGGAATTTATTGCAGCAGCATATAAATTGCAGGTTGTTCATCCGCCGGGTGCACCAATTTTTTTAATGATGGGGAAAATTTTCACCCTGTTTGCATCATCACCCGAGCAGGTTTCAGTTATGATGAATTTCTTTTCTGCTTTGTCAACTGCATTTGCCGTGCTCTTTTGTTTTTGGATTGCTACAAGACTTGCAAAAAAATTATTAATAGGTGATGGCGAAATAACAAAAGCAAATACTGCAGCAGTTATGTTCACTGGAATAGTTGCAGGTTTAACCTGTGCTTATATGGATAGTTGGTGGTTCAGTGCTGTGGAAGCCGAGGTTTATGCACTTGCAACATTCTTTTTTGCAATGACTTTTTGGGCAATGATAAAATGGGAAGAGAAAGCTGATACTCCTGAAGGTGACAGATGGATATTATTTATATTCCTTATGATAGGATTGAGCATGGGAGTGCATTTATTAAGCTTACTTACAATTCCGGCAATGGGATTAATTTATTATTTCCGCAATTATAAATATTCCGCAAAAGGATTTTGGGCAGCAATGGGAATAAGCTTTGTAATTCTCGGAATTATTCTTTTTGGTGTAATTGATAAATTTATTGCAATAGCAGCATGGTTCGACAGGACATTTGTAAATGGTTTTAGCCTGCCGTTTAACAGCGGAACATTTTTCTTCTGTGTGTTATTAGTTGGCGGAACAATTTATTTAGTGCGTTACGCTGCTCTAAGGGGAAAGCGGGTTATTTATATAGCCTCTATGAGTTTCCTTATGTTAATTATTGGGTGGAGTTCCAATGCAATGGTACTAATACGGGCGAAAGCAGAACCTGTAATTAATATGAATGGAATTAATGATGTGCATAGTTTTCTTTCTTATTTGCGCCGTGAACAATACGGTTCAAGAGACCTTGGGTATGGGCCGTACTGGACAGCAAGACCTCTTGATATTGAATATACCGGTGATAAATGGGGTAAAATACCCGGAGGTGAAGAGTATGTTTCTGTAGGAAAAGATTTTAAAATTATTTACGACTTGCCGGATGATCAATTACGGGCAGCGGGACTAACTCCCGCTCAAATTGATCTTATGAAAAAGAGGAATAAACAAACTTTATTTCCAAGAATGGGATCTCTCGAGTCGAGACATGCCAGTTTATATTACAATTTTGTTGGAGTACCTGAAGGTCAGGAATCAACTTATGTTCCGGATGGTTTGGATAATTTTCAATTCTTCCGTGAGTACCAGATCGGGTATATGTTCTGGCGGTATTTTATGTGGAATTTTTCAGGAAGACAAAATGATTCGCAGGGTTATTTCCATGATGGAATGAAGGATGGTAACTGGATAACCGGTATTGAAGCCCTGGATAAAACAAAAAACGAACATCTGCAAAATCTTCCGCCAAGCATGAAAGATGTAATGAGCCGCAATACATTTTTCATGATACCATTTATTCTTGGTTTACTCGGAATGGTCATTCACTTGCGAAAAGACTGGAAGGGCTTTCTTATTTTATTTATGTTTTTCTTTTTTATGGGGTTTATGAATCTTTTTAATTCAAATGAACCCCCTATAGAACCACGGGAAAGGGATTACGCATTAGTGGGTGCTTTTTTTGTTTACGCAATTTGGGTTGGGTTTGGAGTGCTTGCATTATTTGATATTGCAAAAAAGAAAGACACAAAAACAATTACTGAATACTTATTATATGCCGGAATTATTATGGTAATAATGTTTTTAATAGGATTAACCGTATATGACTTTGGTAGCTTCATTGCGTATTTAATTTATGCTGCAGCAATAATTGGCATTTTATCTTTTATTGTAATTGCTGCAGGCAGGGCCTTAAAAAGTGATTATGCAGTGGCTGTATTAATAGGATTGCTTTGTTTATCTGCCCCTGTATTAATGGCGCAACAGGGATGGGATGATCATAACCGGCATAACAGAACAATGGCAAGAGATTTTGCAAGAAATTATTTAGAAAGCTGTCCGCCCAATGCTATTTTATTTACACAGGGAGATAATGATACATATCCTTTATGGTATGCACAGGAAGTAGAAGGAATAAGAACAGATGTGCGTATTATTAATTTAAGTTTATTAGGAGTGGATTGGTATATCAATCAATTACGGCATGCGGCAAATGATGCAGGGAATATTGATCTTTTATTAGGCTATGAAAAAATATTAGGTGATAAAAGAAATTCAATTCGATTTGATACTAAAAGTAAATTTCAAAATCGTGTGGTCGATTTAAAAGAAGCAGTTTTATTTATGGGGAATGATAATCCTGAAGCGATGAGTCAAAGCACGGGAGAAAATTATATTCCTTCTCTAAAATTTAAAGTAGCCGTTGATTCAGCAACTGCGGCACAAAATAACTTAGTGCCTGATAATTTGAAAGGAAATATTGTTTCAGAAATGCCATTTGACTTAAAAAATAAATCATTGTTAAAAAATGATTTGATGGTGCTTGATATTGTGGCAAGTAATATTTCAAAACGCCCGATTTGTTTTGCTATTACGGTTTCGCCTGATGCATATCTCGGTCTGGAAAAATATTTTATGCAGCGAAGCATGGTTTGGCAAATAGCACCTGTTATGATAAATGGAAACGGGTTTAATCGTGCAATAAATCAGGAGGTGATGTTTGATCAGCTTGTAACCAATAATATATTTACATACGGTGGTATAGAAACCGGAGAAAAGCTAAACCTTGAATCATCTTCTCTTGGAAGTGCTATGACTGCAAAATATGTAAACTACCAGGCGCTTGCAGGTGATTACATGGAAGAAGCATTAAATGCAGAGGCACAGGCGAAACAAATGCTTGCACAGGATTCATCCAATACCGAATTAAAGGAAGTTGGAAATCAACTAATGGAAGAGAGCGCTGAGAAGAAACAAAAAGCGGCTCAGGTGTTAGATATGATGATGAAAAAATTTCCTGAGAGTAGTATGCCTTACGATTATAATATGATAAATACAGCAAATTATTACCAGTTGATAGGCAATAATGAAAGGGCATTGGAGGTAATTAATATTCTTGGGTCAAGATGTTTGCAGGATCTGGAATATTTTTATCATATAAACAATGAAGGAGCAATGACTTCAGTTATCGATAGTGATAAGGGAGATGCTGAACGTTGTATGAATAATGTGATAGCCATCGCTAAAAAAATTGGTGACACAACATTAGCTGATAATTATCAAAAACAGTGGGATATGTTGCGATCAACATATAATGTTCGTCCACAACCTACTCAGCAAAATGTTCCGCAACCAAGATAAATTTCATAAGCGAAGGAAATTTGATAATCTTATTTTCGGGCGGCAGCCCGTATTGGAATTATTAAATAGCGAAAAATCTGTCGATAAAATTCTTTTACAAAATAATACTGATGGAGATATACTTTCAGAAATAAAAAAAATTGCAGCACAAAAAAATATTCCGGTTAAATATGTTCCAGTAGAAAAATTAAATACTCTCACCGGTGGAATTCACCAGGGAATAATCGCATTTACTGCTGAAATTGAATTTCAGAATATTGAAAATATATTACCGCTTATTATTGAGCAGGGAAATGTTCCTCTTTTTGTATTATTAGATGGAATTACAGATGTAAGAAATTTTGGTGCGATTGCAAGAACTGCTTATGCCGCAGGCGCACATGCAATTATTCTTGCTGAAAACGATGCTGCACCTGTGAATGCTGAAGCAATGAAAACAAGCGCCGGCGCCTTATCAAAACTTCCGGTTTGCCGTGAAAAAAATTTCAATCATACATTAGAATATTTAAAATTAAACGGTTTGCAAATACTTGGTGCAGACAGCAAAGCTGAAAAAATGTGTTTTGAAATTGATTTTACATTACCTGTTGTGATTATTCTTGGCAGCGAAGATATTGGAATAAGCCCTTCAGTAAAAAAATATATTGCTACAACAATTAAACTACCAATGCAAAATAATTTTGATTCCTATAATGTAAGTGTTGCTGCGGGAATGTTATTGTATGAAATTATGAGGCAGAGATTAATCGATAATCTGTGATTAAAAAGATTAATACCTAATCTCCTATTAATTACCTGCACAAATAAAACGTTGTCTGCAAACAGGAAAAATGTGAACAGGTAAAATCTTTCTGTTTATTAATTATCAAATACCGTTTTTAATAAAAAATATTTAGACAATAAAAAAGGCTGCATATTTTTATGCAGCCTTTTTATTAGAATTTAAAATTCTTTTGTAATGATAATTAATCGATACACTCGCAATATTCAAAGTACATAGCGCCTAGAATTCCTCCGAGAGAAGTTCCTTCGCCCCATGCAACACCTGAACCTGATACATGGCCTCCCGGACCTATAATATTGAACTTAGCCATAGCTACTATACACATACATTCATCAACATCGTCTAATGAAATTGTGTAAGCATAAAGCGTAGTTCCCGGAACATGAGAAGCCTGATAAGGGAAGTCTTTAAATCTTGGACCAGCAGGGCCCATTGGAATTAAATCGCAATCACCAGCATACAGGTAAGTTTTTGTAGGCTCATAACCAGCATCAAAAACATAACCTACAACTAATTCATCATCAGTATTACCAACGAATACTAAACCAATAACATCACCAGTACTTGATACAAGATCTACTACAACAATCGAATCACATAAGTGATCAGTAGCACTTTCTAATACGCTCCTAAGTGAAGTGGGGTCAGTAATTTGTTCGTTTACTTGTGGCGTTTCCTTAGAACAGGAAACCAAAACGGCGATAATACATACCGCCAAAATCTGTGTTAGTCTTTTCATAAAAACAGGTTTTTTTGAGTTATAAAATTAGATTCGGAAGCAATATACGCACATTTTTCAATTGGTAGATTGAATTTTTAAGAATTTTTTTTCAAATAACTATTTTCTCTTTACGAATTACGGTGATGTGACACTTTATTAAATTCATAAGAGATATATATAAATCATAAGATAAGATAGATCAGACCAATTTATTCTTTCATACGGTTATTAAACAATACAACACTGTCGAGCCTATCTTTTTATTTCATAATATCCCTGCATATAATTTGCAGATTAAGTGACTTGACAGTAAACTGCTTTATGTTACAAAATAAAATACTACATAGATAAAATATCTACCAACCGCAGCATATCCTGATTAATATCCAGGTTATGTTTTGTAGCATTTGCAAATGGAGTAAATACTACCTCATCATTAATTAAACCCGCCATTACGTTTTTCTTTCCCTCCATTAGTGCCTCAACAGCAGCAATACCCAGCCTGCTTCCCAATATTCTATCTCTTACCGTAGGGTTACCACCCCTTTGTATATGACCCAGTACTGTTACCCGGGTATCATATTCATTAAATTTTTCCTTTACTTTTTTAGCTATTTCATAAGCACCGCCTGCTTCATCTCCTTCTGCGACAATTACTATTGCACTGCTCTTTTTATGATACCATCCCCGTTCAAGAATGCCTATAAGGTTATCAATATCTGTTTTTGTTTCGGGTATAATAACAGCTTCCGCACCCCCGGCAATTGCGCAGCTTAATGCAATAAAACCAGCATCTCTTCCCATTACCTCTACAAAAAATAAACGGTTATGCGCATCTGCAGTATCTCTTATTTTATCAATAGCTTCAATTGCTGTATTAATTGCGGTATCAAAACCTAATGTATAATCAGTACCATAAAGATCATTATCAATTGTACCTGGAACGCCAATACAGGTAACCCCGAATTCTTCCTCAAATACCGTTGCACCTCTAAATGTTCCATCACCTCCAATAGCTACAAATCCATCTATACCCGCAACTTTTAATCGCTCAAATGCTTTTTGCCTTCCTTCTTTTTCCATGAATCGTTTGCTTCTTGCTGTTTTCAGCATAGTACCACCTCGCTGAACGATATTGCTTACTGCATGCGATTGCATTTTAAAAAAGTCGCCGTCAATCATTCCTTCATATCCACGATTGATACCATATACTTCAAGGTTATTATAAATTGCTGAGCGAACAACTGCACGGATACATGCATTCATTCCCGGTGAATCGCCACCGCTGGTCATTACGCCTATTTTTTTTACTGCTGCCATAATTTAAAAAAATTTGTGCGCCTTGTTCAGGCGGTGCAAAAATAGTTTTCTCTTTTGAAAGTAATTTTTTGAGTGATTATCGCCTGTTATCTTTGCCACCGCCTGCCGTTGGCAGAAATATATAATAGAACTGTTTGGAACCTGCACCAAAAATAAATTTCAACAATACGCAAATTGCCTTTTCCGGAAAAAGTAATAAAGAATTAAAATGGGAATATTGGTTATTTAAATTAATGAATAACCCGGGACGCACAAAATTTTTTACATCTGCGGCAAATCTGTCAATTAAATTGCACTTGCCAGTAAAATGGATGATAAAAAACACAGTGTATGAACAATTTTGCGGAGGTGAAACACTGGAAGAAACAATTCCTGTTTTAAATAAGCTGGAAAAATTTAGTATCGGGGCAATTATAGATTATGGTGTGGAAGGAAAAGAGAATGAAGAAGAATTTGAGCGCACAAAAAATGAATTAATAAATATTCTGCAATTTGCAAAAGGTAAAAAAAATATTCCTTTTATAAGTTGTAAGGTAACAGGGTTAACGAGATTTGTTTTATTGGAAAAAATAAATGGGGATGTTGTGTTAAGTGAGGATGAAGAAAAGGAAAAACAAAAGTTATATGAACGCTTGCGTCAGGT
Organism: Chitinophagales bacterium; assembly: GCA_014380545.1. Lineage (GTDB taxonomy): Bacteria > Bacteroidota > Bacteroidia > Chitinophagales > BACL12 > JACMJP01. The sequence goes on from JACMJP010000274.1 coordinate 32,902, forward strand.
AACACAGGTTGCTACAGATGCGAATGTTGGTTTATTTGTGGATGCAGAAGAAAGCTGGATACAAGACGCCATAGATGAGATTGTTTTTATTTTGAGCAGGGAGTTTAATAAAGAAAAAGTAGTTGTATTTCATACTGCTCAGATGTACAGGCATGACCGGCTGGCATTTTGTTCGAAATGTTTAAATGATGCAAAACAACATAATTATGTATGCGGAATTAAATTAGTGCGGGGTGCATACATGGAAAAAGAAAGAAAGAGAGCTGCTGAAAAAAACTATGCTTCACCCATTCAGCCAGATAAAGAAAGCACTGATAAAGATTATGATGCAGCAATTGATTTTTGCCTGGATAATCTTGAGAAAATTTCTTTTTGTGTAGCTACGCATAATGAAAAAAGCAACTTACATGCAGCAACAGAAATGGATAAAAAATATATCCCGCATAATCACCCGCATATTTCTTTTTCGCAACTCTATGGCATGAGCGACCAGATAACATATAACCTTGCAAAGGCCGGATATAATGTAAGTAAATATCTTCCTTACGGTCCTGTAAAAGATGTAATTCCTTATTTAATAAGAAGGGCAAATGAAAATACAAGTGTGAGCGGACAAATGAGCAGGGAATTATTATTGATTGATAAAGAGATGAAAAGGAGAAAGGTTTAAGAATTTTACAATTATAATTAATTTGTAAGTATGGATATTCATGTGGGCAGTATTCCTTTTAAAATAAAAGAAGCTGAGCTTAAAATTTTATTTGAGCAATTCGGTGCAGTTGATTCTGTAAAAATTATTATTGATAAAATTACCCGTCAAAATAAAGGGTTTGCTTTTGTAAGTATGCCTGATGATAAAGAAGCATACCTTGCAATTGATGCATTAAACGGAACTGAATTGAAAGAAAGAAAAATTACTGTTACAAGAGCCGGGAGCAGACCGAATAAAAAATTATAATTGTTTGGTAGCCATGAGCAGGAAATTATTGTTGATTGATAAGAAGATAGGCGAGAGGTTTGAATTGTTAGGATTACTTCAAGGGTATGCTTTTTATTATCTTCATTTGGTTTTTATCTTTGATATAAATAAATAAAGAGTGATAAACACGAATGGAGATCTGCAATCGATAATCCAAGAAATTAAAATTTTAATTGAGCCTATAGTAATTAAGAAAGAAGCTCAAAACATTAATTTTCCTGTGGAGTTTACATTCTTTCATGTGCTTGAGAGGGCTTATGTAAATATGATATCTTTAAGATTACTTGTCGGGGATAGTTTGATTAATCATGACCATGCAATAGGGTTAATTTGTAGAAATTTGTTGACAGATTTTATTACAACAGGCCATATTATCCGAAATGTAAATTCAAATGAGGAGTCATATCAGAATTTATATTCATTACATTATTCTGATATAAAAAAAATCGATTCTTTGATTAAAATGTATAAGAAATATAAGGTAATAAACGAAATTGAATTCTCTAAAATAAAAGAAAAAATAGATAATGAATCAAATATTTACAAAATTGTAAAAGATTATGCAATTGAATATAAGCTAAAAACATTTCCTGGAACTAGGGAGATAATTGAGAAATTCTTAAGTACGAATTTAAGTGATATTTGGGTGCAGGAAATAAAGAACTCATATGATACCTGGCTTTTTTATAGCAAGTATGAACATTTAGGATGGTTTTCATATGAATTAACTAGAGACATTGGGAGTGCAGCGATTAAAAAAAGAATTATGATGGTTTTAAGATGTACAACAATTATGATAGGAAGTTGTTTGGAAATTTTAAATGAAAAAGAGATGATGAAAAGGTCAATTGTGATTTATGAAAAACTTTATAATTCATAATGTGATTTAATTTATTGAACTACACTATCAGCAATTCCGCCTTTATTTAAGTTGGATCATTTTTCCTTTCAGCCCCGCTTTTCTCTAATAAATATAAGTGATAATATTCTTGCGTATGTTGATGGGTATAAAATCTCGCTAATAATACTAATTACAATTATTATAATGCACAGTAAAATGAGTATTAATATGATTTGCATTAGGAACTTAATTTTTAGCGATGCAGTATCATCATAATTAACTTTATGCTTTTTTAACGGATTTTCTTTTGAATGTAATTTATCATGAATTGAATAAGCTAATTTTTCAATAAAATTTTTGGGTTTTGGAATGTCTTGCTCAGGAAAATCCTTAAAATCTATAATTGGTAACTTATTCTTTACCCGAAACAATTTATCCCTCAAATAGAAGTAGTAAATAAATAAAAGGATCAAAAAAAATAGCACATTGTACATTGACCAATAATAATTTGTAATCATAAATATATGCTAATTGAGAAGAATTCGAAATTTATTTCTTTATCTGCAATAGCTTAGTGATAAAAGGATCCTTTTATAAAGCATCAGTTTCGTAACTTTGTAAGAACATAATAGAAAATAAATATGCCTTTCTACAGCAAACTCGGTCAAATACCACCTAAACGCCATACACAGTTCAGAAAAGCGGATGGCACATTATATCATGAAGAATTATTTTCTACAGAAGGGTTTTCCAATACATATTCTTTACTATATCATTTATATCCGCCAACAAAAATTAAACAGGTAGGTGAAGCATATTCCGTGGAACCGAAAGTTGTTTTATCAAAACAATTAAAACACAGAAGCCTGCATGGTTTTAAAATAAAACCCGAAGATGATTATTTGGACAGCCGCAAAGCAGTTCTTGTAAATAGTGATCTGCATATTTCTCTTGCCGCCCCACAAAAAAGTATGACAGATTATTTTTATAAAAATGTTGATGCTGATGAAATGATCTTTTGCCATGAAGGAAGCGGGAGTGTGAAAACAATGTATGGAGAAATTAATTTTGAATATGGCGATTATGTAATTGTGCCGAGAGGAACTTTATATCAAATTCATTTTAATACTGAAAATAACAGGTTATTTATTGTTGAATCCTTTTCACCAATTGTTTTTCCAAAAAGATATTTGAATAATACGGGACAACTTATGGAACAAGCTCCGTTTTGTGAAAGAGATATTAAAACACCGGCTAATTTAATTACCAATGATATTCAGGGTGATTTCTTTTTCAAGATAAAAAAACAGGGCATTATTTATCCGTATCATTATGCAAATCACCAGTTCGATTTAATTGGGTGGGATGGATTTGTTTATCCCTGGGCATTCAGCATTCATAATTTCGAACCGATAACAGGAAGAGTGCATCAGCCGCCCCCGGTTCATCAAACTTTTGAAGCAAGAAATTTTGTTGTGTGCAGTTTCTGTCCGAGATTATTTGATTATCATCCGCTTTCAATTCCTGCTCCTTATAATCACAGCAATATTGATAGTGATGAAATATTGTATTATGTTGACGGAGATTTTATGAGCAGAAAAAGTGTTGAGAGAGGAATGATCACATTACATCCCGGTGGTATTCCGCATGGTCCTCATCCGGGCACTTATGAAGGCAGTATCGGGAAAAAAGAAACACATGAACTAGCAGTAATGATAGATCCGTTTAAACCTTTACAATTAACAGAGGATGCTTTGTTAATAGAAGATAAAGATTATTATTTATCGTGGCTAAGTTAATTTATGATTTACAAATTACAATTGACAATTATTTAAAATTTTAAATTTATTATGTATGGATACATTGGAATTAAAAAAAGTAGAAAATGAAGTGGTTGATTTTCTTCCTTTGAACGGAACAGATCATTTGGAATTTTATGTCGGTAATGCAAAACAATCTGCCTATTATTATCAAAGTGCCTGGGGTTATAAATTGGTAGCATATGCAGGATTGGAAACTGGTGTGAGGGACAGGGCAAGTTATGTTCTGCAACAGGATAAAATAAGAATTATCCTCACATCATCTTTTGATCCGGAAAGTGAAATAAGCCAGCATGTAAAAAAACATGGTGATGGTGTAAAGGTGCTGGCATTAATGGTTGATGATGCAGCAAAAAGTTTTGAAGAAACGGTAAAGCGGGGAGCAAAACCCGCAATGGAACCCACAACATTAAAAGATGAATTTGGTGAAGTGGTGGTTTCTGCAATTCATACGTATGGTGATACAATTCACAAATTTGTTGAACGCAAAAATTATAAGGGTGTATATATGCCGGGTTTTATTGCAAAGGAATCTAACATAGAAATAAAACCTATCGGATTAAAATATGTAGATCATTGTGTAGGTAATGTTGAGTTGGGAAAAATGAATGAATGGGTAAAATTTTATGAAGATGTAATGGGTTTTAAATTACTCATCACATTTGATGATAAAGATATTTCTACAGAATATACTGCGTTAATGAGTAAAGTTGTAAGTAATGGAAATGGCTTTGTAAAATTTCCCATTAATGAACCCGCTGAAGGAAAAAAGAAAAGCCAGATAGATGAATATCTCGACTTTTACAGAGGGGCAGGTGTACAACATATAGCAGTGGCTTCAGATAATATTATTGAAACAGTGACTGAATTAAGAAAACGGGGTGTTGAATTTTTATATGTTCCCGGAACATATTACGATGATGTACTTGAAAGAG
>JACMJP010000275.1 GCA_014380545.1 Chitinophagales bacterium
CAAAAGGAGAAAATTACCTGGCAGGAGATAATGCAGGCAACGTTATTATGATTCAGGAGAATAAATCAACTTTATATCATTTACCCTCAACGAAAGAATTTAACCGGGTAAAACAAATTGCCACACATAATAATACTGCATATATAGCTACAGATGATGATACATACATATTAGATGAAACCAACTCACTAAATCGCATTTCAAATATCAACTCTGCAGGTGAAATAGTTGACAATATGGCTTATAAGTCAATCACTATAAGCAGTAATAATACTTTAGCGGCAGCAGCACATATAGGATTATATAGAGCAGATTTAAAAAAAGAACCAATAGTGCTGAAAAATGATACAGATTTAGATTTAGTAAGATATTATCAATGTTATTATGATTTAGATAACAGGCTTTGGTTTCAAAACGCAAAAGGAATCGGTTATAAACAAAACGAAAAAATCATTTACTTAGACCCAACTGTACAGGAGGAATTATTTGACCAGCGCATAAATAGTTTTGCGCAATTAGACAATAATTCTATTCTTGCAGCAACGCATGCGAAGGGTGTTTATTTACTGAATACACACAACGGGACTATTGCTCAGCATTTCACGAAAGAAAATTTTTTAAGCAGTAATTTGTGTAAAAAAATTTATGTAAAAAATGATACTGTGTATATTGCATCCTATACCGGCATAGATGTATTGCACTATTCTAAAAACACATTTACTAAAATTTATTCATTAAATGGAAGTATCCATTCCTGTTTTCAGGATATCAATGATTTTATTATTACCGAAAAGGCACTTGTACTCGCAACAAACTCCGGTATTTATTTCTGGACAAATTATGATCAATTAACGCAAGTAAGTCTTCCCAGAATATCTATTACAAATATATTTCAGAACGAAAATGAAATATTTCCATCAAATAATAATTTTACTTCTGTTTATGGAAATAACATCTCCGTTATATGCAAAGCAATTTCATTTAATAATAATAAAATTACTTACGCATACAGGTTACAGAAGGACGCTGCCTGGAACTTCAGTAGCTCAGGTAACTTGAATTTTGCAAAACCGGAACCTGGTGAATACAATTTTGAAGTAAAAGCTCTTTCCGAAAATAATTTATGGGGCGAATCAGAAACCATTACAATGATCATTAAAGCTCCTTTTTGGAAACAACCATGGTTTAATATCATAGTTATTTTATTGGTTTGCGGTTTTTTATCTGCCTGTGCCATTTACTATATTAACTTTCAGAGAAAAAAACAATTAAAAAACCTTGAACTGCAAAATAAAATTGTTTTTCTTGAACAACAATCTATGCAAGCTATGATGAATCCACATTTTATATTTAATTCGCTCAACTCCGTACAGCAATACTTGAGCAATAACGATGTGGAAAATACCAACCGTTTTTTAACCCGCTTTGCCAGATTGATCCGTTTAAATCTCGAAACAGCCCGGGATAGTTTTCTTACAATAGAGGAAGAAATGCAACGCCTTGAATTATATTTATCAGTTGAAAAAATGCGGTTTGAAGAAAAATTAAATTACACAATTCAACATGATGAAAAATTGGAAACAGATGAATGGATGCTGCCTACAATGATCCTTCAACCATTTGTGGAAAACGCAATATGGCATGGCATTATGCCACTCGATCATCCGGGAAATGTTGCTGTTTATTTTGCTAAAAAGAATGAACAATTAATTATTACAATTAGTGATGATGGTGTAGGCTTAAAACATTCAAAGAATAAAAATAACAGTAAAGAAAAAAGCAGTTTGGGCATTCAGTTAATTCGCCAGCGTCTGCAATTATTGTCCCGCAAAACAGGTAAAATATTTACGCTCAATACAGAAGACATCAGCAATGAAGAATTACATCTTACCGGAACCAGGATCACTATTACCCTGCCGTTAATTAAGGAAACAACATAACCCGCTTCTTCAACCAGGCTTACCGTTCCCTCAACCACTTTTTCCGTTCCCTCATTCTCAAAAAATGAAATCTCTAACTACTTCAACTTTGGAGAAAATTAATTTATAACTACAAAACTTATTTTTATGAAAAAGATTTTTTTGCTCTCACTTTTTACTGCATCAATTTTAATAAAAACAAACGCACAGGCTCCGGGTATTGAGTGGGAAAATACATTTAATGCATCGGAAACAGACCGTTTAAAATCAATTTGCCAAACTTCTGACGGTGGATATATAATGGGTGGTTATTCTAATTCTTCATCAGGGTTTGATAAAACTGAAAATAGTAATGGATATTACGATTATTGGATCATCAAATTAGATGCTTCTGGCACTACTGAATGGGAGAATACAATTGGAGGAGCTGGATATGATTATTTGTTTTCTATAATTCAAACCTCAGATGGGGGATATTTAGCAGGTGGGAGGTCCGATTCTGACATATGTCCTGATAAAAATGAAAATTCCATTGGCACAGGTGGTTCCGTTGATTACTGGGTCCTTAAATTGGATGCTTTGGGTAATATTATTTGGCAGAATACAATAGGAGGTGATCAATCTGAGGAATTGTTTTGTGTTACTCAAACATTTGACGGAGGATATATACTTGGTGGCATGTCAGGTTCTAATGCCAGTGGAGATAAATCTGAAAATTGTTTTAGTAGTTGGGATTATTGGGTTGTTAAACTTGATGCAGTCGGGAGCATTGAATGGGAAAATACGATTGGCAGCTATGGTCAAGACCAATTATATAGTGTTGACCAAACATCTGATGGAGGTTACATTTTAGCAGGATGGTCTTGGTCAGGTATTGGTGGCGATAAAACTGAAGCATCCTTAGGAGCTACTGATTATTGGGTTGTGAAACTTGATGCTTTTGGAAGCATAGTATGGCAAAACACGATTGGAGGAAACTCGTATGACTATCTAAGATCAATCAATCAAACAACTGATGGCGGATATATTCTGGCTGGAAACTCTATTTCCGGTATTTCTGGCGATAAAACTGAAGCGCAAACAGGTTATTGGATTCTTAAATTAGATGTTTCTGGAAATATTGTCTGGCAAAATTCAATTGACAATTGCGGAGGATATGTTTATTCTGTTAGTCAAATTTCTGATGGTGCCTATGTAGTTGCGGGTTTTGCCGGTAGCTGTATTACTGTGGATAAGTCCGATATTGGAGAGGGCGGTTCGGATTTATGGATTGTTAAACTTGATGGATTTGGAAACATAATCTGGGATAACGCTTTAGGCGGTTCATTAACTGAATATGTATGGGATTCTCAGGGAGCACAAATTTTTAGTGAAACTTCTGATGGAGGATTTATTCTCGGATGTTCATCTGAATCTAATGCCAGCGGAGATAAATCTGAATTTAGTATTGAACAGGATTATTGGGTCGTAAAACTCCTCCCTCAAGAATTCCCTTGCGAACCAATAACCGAAATCTGCAACCAACTCGATGATGACTGCGACGGTTTAATTGATGAAGGCTTTTCATCCACTCCAACTAAATGGTATTTCGGAACAAATGCAGGTGTTGATTTTAATACACCAACTCCTTCAGGAATAACCGGTGGTTTAATAAGCACAGATGAAGGTTGTGCTGTTGCAACAGATTTTTTGGGAAACGAAATATTTTATACCGATGGTAAAAGTATTTATCACAACGGAGTTGTTTTGCAATTAAATAAAATGAAGGGTTCTTATACTTCCACACAATCATCTATCATTGTTCCTTATCCCGGCAACCCGGCTTTATATATAATCGTAAATTCAAGTGATACATATAATGCACAGGGAAATGGAAGAATAACTTATTGCATTTATGATCCTGTTTTAAATCAATTTTATAATACTGCACTCAATCCGGTATCATTCCCGGCAAATAATATAACCCTGCTCGCCAATTCAACATCAGCAGAAAAAATTGCAGTTGTAAAACATGCAAATTGCGAAGATTATTGGTTAGTTACTGTAAAGCGCCAAACAAAAAAATGGTATGTATATCCAATTACTTCTGCCGGAATTGGCTTACCTGTAATTTATAATTTTGCTCCGGCAATACCTTTATCGGCAGGTGAAATGGCATTTAATAATGACGGGACAAAATTAGCAGCAGCCTTTGGTGTTCCTTCAACATATTCTGCTACACTGGATAAAATTATGTTGTTTGATTTTGATCCTTCAACAGGTGTATTAAGCAGCCCTTCTACAATTCCAATTTCCGCAGTGCAGCCAACACCAAATGCTGCATCGGCCTTTTATGGCGTTGAATTTTCTCCATCCGGCCAATATTTATATTCAACATTTATTGCAGCAGGATCAAACAGGGCGCAAATATGGCAATTTGATTTATTAAATAGTAATGCTTCTACTTTGATTGAAGATGCGGTTTACACTCCGGGAACACATTTTTACCAGGCGTTAGAAAAAGGACCTGACGGAAAAATTTATGTCGCCGAATTTGGAAATACATATTTATCTTCTATTGCAAATCCTGATATTGCCACACCAACATTTACATTAAATGATATTTATTTAGCCGGAAATACTTTAAAAGCAGGTTTACCCCAGCAGGCATATAGTACTTGTTGTGCATGCGATTTAGAAGTTTATGCATGGCCTGATTATTTTGTTTGTGATGCGATAGCAACTATTTCTGCAGCAGTATCAGGTGGAACAGAGCCTTATACTTATTCATGGAGTCCTTCTGCAGGAGTTACAGATCCGAACACACTTACAACAACTGTAAATGTTTCCGGCACTACAACATACACAATTACAGTAACAGATGCCAACGGCTGTGTTGCTACCGACGATATTACAATTACGCAATTTATTAATTTCGGAGGAATTACTGCAAGCCCGGCAGTTGATCCGATTCTTGGATATTATTGTTTCGGTGATATTGTAACGCTTACTGCCGAAATAAATGGCGGAGCGGGTTGTGCAACATGCAGTTATTATTGGCAACTGGATGGAGCATACATTGTTGGATCAGATATGTTATTAACCTTAAGTCCAACCGTTACCGGAACGTACACTTTTGTTATTCAGGATGGTGAATGTTATAATTATAAAGAAATTGAAATCTTGTTCGGAGACTGTTGTGAAGTAAATAGTATTGTTCAAAACGGCGACTTTCAAAGCGGC
>JACMJP010000276.1 GCA_014380545.1 Chitinophagales bacterium
TGGGAATAGAAAAATAAAATGTTGCGCCTTCACCCGGTATTGATTCGGCCCATACTTTTCCACCGTGTTTACTTATAATTCTTTCAACAATTGCAAGACCTACACCTGTGCCTTCAAATTCATTTTTATCGTGCAGGCGATGAAAAACACCAAATAACTTATGATAATATTTCATATCAAAGCCGGCACCGTTATCTTTTATTTTATAAATAATATCATCACCGTTATTTTCAGAAGTTATCTCAATGAAAGGTGTAGCTTTTTTAGCAGAATATTTTATAGCATTTGAAAGCAAATTTAAAAACACCAATTTCATGAGCGATGCATCAGCCTGCAGATTATCAAGTTTACCCATCTTAACCAAAGCCTGATTTTTAATTGATCTGTTTATATCATGCAAAGTATCTACTGCCAACTCATTCATATTTACGTTCGTTTTTTTAATCTCTTTTTTACCCAGCATGGAGAAAGCCAGGAGATCATCAATGAGAGTGCCCATATTAATGGCATTAGACTGAATTGACTGGAACAGCCGTTTTGCTTCTTCATCAAAAAGACCGGCATATTTGCTATCCAGTATTCTTGCATAGCCGTTTATTGCCCTGAGTGGTGTACGCAGATCATGTGAAACTGTATATGTAAATGATTCAAGGTCTTTGTTTGCTTCCGTAAGCTGAAGAGTGCGTTCCTCCACTTTCATTTCAAGCCCCTCATTCAATTTTAAAATTTCCGCTTCCGCTTTTTTGCGTTCTGTAATATCAACAGACAGAATAAAAATTCCTTCAGGAAGAGGCTGAATACTAAGCTCAAACCATCCTTTGGAATTATCAGGAAATGTAAATTCGTTTTCCAGTCTGTGGGCAGTGCGTTCCTGCATACAACTTTTGTAAACCCGAAACGTATCTGAGTTTTCAATACCGGGAAATATTTCCATCATAGTACTTCCTATCAGTTCTTCCTTCTTTTGTTTCGCCTGCTTTGCAAAAGAATCATTCACATAAATATATTTCCAGCCGAAATCAATTATTTGTGCACCTTCCAGCATATTATCCAATGTATTTCGCAATCGTTTTTCACTTAAAATAAGATTTTCCTGTACTTCTATATTTTCAGTTACATCCTGCAGTATAAGTATTACTTCCAATATTTCTCCTGATATACTTTTTAACGGGTAGAGCGTCATTATCATCCAGCGTTTCCTTCCGTCTTTTCCGGTAAGCGCCGGATCATATAAGTAGGGTTCGCTTTCTGTTATTTCCCCTTTAAAAGCATTTGTTACAACCTTTCCTAAAGGGGAACTAATAAGCTGTGTATCTTCAAGTATATTATACCCTTTTACATTTTCCCTTTTATCCTGCCACATAGTTTCCCAGGCAAGGTTCGCAGTAATATAATTTCCGTCTGTAGCATAGTTTACAACCGGGAAAGGAAATTGTTCAATAATAGAGCGGAAACGTTTTTCTTCAGCATATAATTTTTCTTCTGTTTTTTTGCGCTCATCAATTTCATGAAAAAAAGCAAGTATGCGGTCTTTTCCTCCAATTGTTGCTTTTTTAAGATTTACTTCAAACCAATGATGAGAGCCATCCTTTTTTTTGCCTAGCCATTCAAAAAGTTGGGGTTCACCTTGTGCTGCCTGTTGAATATAATATATAGCAGCCTGCAGGCTATAATCGGGATGATCTGTTATAAGGTCTTCAGGATTGCTGTTTATTAGTTCTTCTTTTGTAAACCCTGTTATTTCGCTTGCTCTTTTGTTTACTTCAATTACTTTACCGGTTTCAATTTCATGCACATAAATGGCATCGTTAGATTTATCAAATATTTCATGGTAGCTTTTTTCGTCTAAAAGAAAAACGCCTTCTTCATGTGCATAATCAGGTTGAAGATTCTTTTTCCCCATAACAGGTAATTTTTTAGAGTATATCCAAAAATAGTTAGTCCTTTAATTTACGGTAAAATAGAGTAAATGCATAATCCGCTAAACGGAAATATGCAATTGATTCAAATGTATGGAAATATAAATTAATAAACTGCATGAGGGTAATGTGGGTTGTGGAAAACACTTTGCCGGTTTCTAAATGAAATAATTATAAATATTAATTTGATTACTGTATTTATTCCTGCTGAATGTGTTCTATTTCAACATCTGTGCGCAAGGCCAGTGTTACTTCTGTAGATTCTGGATCTAGCATAGTAAATGAGGAAATAAAATTTGCAGGGCTTTCTGCAATAAAACTATTGCCTTACAAATCTCCCCGATAAACTCTCCTTATCTGAATTTTCTATGCTATAAAAATAAATACCGCTTTGTAGTTGCGACACATTTAAGAGTACTTCATTTTGCCTTGTGGTAAAAGAAGTAGCCATTAATTTTCCTGCTGCATCATATAACTGCAGAGAGATGCCTTTGCTATTTTCCAAAGAAATATGCAGGATATTATTTGCAGGAACAGGATATGTATTTGCGCTGAAAAGATCGTCAACAGGAAGTAAACCGGTAGCTGTTTCAAGTGTAAGATCATCCACATAGAAATACAGGCAATTCCCGTCGGAAGCTATTTCACAAAATCCATCCACCGAAGAATACAATGCAATTACCATGGTATCAGGCATCAGCTCATTATAATAATGTATGGGCAGTGTAAATGCAGTATATGTATCCGTTGGAGGTAATCTTAATTCAGCATAGCCAACGCTGTCTTTTATATTTAATTCAGCATTATATTTTCGTAAAGAAATAGCTATAACAGCAGAATCTGCATTTCCGTCATTGTTTCCATAAACATATTTATAATATCCTTTTAAGTTAACCGGCCTGGTAGAAACCGGCACACCGCTATCATAAATAAAACCGGTTGGGAAACTAAATAATCCTGTATTATTGGCGCTGGTATATGCAAAACCTTCTACAAAATAATACCAGTTCCAGAGCACGATAGCATGCTCACCGGAAAAAGACTCATGTGTGTCTGCTGCACCAAATGCGCTGATAAACCATTCATCAGGCATTGTATCTGCTTCAAAAAAATTCCAGGATTCAAATCCTGCATTCGGAATTTGTGCAAAAGCACCGAAATAAAAAAAGGAGAGAATAAAAAGGAGGAATGGCTTCATACAAATTAATTTATGTTTCAAATATAATAGTATACCGAGCAGTTAAAAAGCATAATAATGTCATAAATTATTGTCTGAAACACTACGGCATTAAAAGTCCTCACTTCAGGAGAAATTAATATTATCTCCCCATCCAATTCTTAAACTCGGTTACTTTTTCACGGCTCACTAATGCATCTTTATCAACCGGGGGATTTAAACGAAGAATTAACCTGTTGCCGAAATAATCACTTATCTGGTCTATGCTTTTTGGTGAAACAAGAAATGCCCTGTTGATTCTGAAATACTCATCAGGAGAGATCATTTTTTCAATTTCATCCATTGTGTAATCCACAATAAATTTTTTGTTATCATGTGTCTTAAAAAAATTCAGCCTGTCGTCACTGTAGAAATAAGCGATATCATCCACTTCAATAGAAATGAGTTTTTGAATATGTTTTACAAGGAACCGCTTGCGGTAATCTTTGCTTTGCAGTTTTGATTGTAATTCTTTTACAAGGCTACTCATATTTAAACCGCCTTCCTCCTCTTTGTTATATACTTTTTTAAGGCTCCTGAATTTTGTAAGCGCTGCTTCCATATCTTCCTTCTGAATTGGCTTTAATAAATAATCAACGCTGTTTACTTTAAAAGCCTTTAATGCATATTCATCATAACTTGTTGTGAAAATTACAGGGCTTTTTACTTCTATCAAATTAAATATTTCAAAACTTTGCCCATCACATAATTCAATATCCATTAATATAAGATCGGGTTGCGGGTTTCCTTGCAGCCATTCTACTGATGAGGAAATACTATCTGCAGTACCGGCGATTTGTATATCAGGATCAATTGTGAGCAATGTTTTCAGTAATTTTTTTACTGCAAGCTCTTCATCTTCTACAATAAATATATTCATAGAGCGGTTTTTTAATTATTTAATAAAAGTAGATCGGGTTTGCGTTTTTATAAAACTGTTTTATTATGAATTGAACATATTGTTTTCTTAATTGTGGTTTCTGCTGATGAATTGTTTTGCTCATTTAAGCAATCAACGGAAGGGATACAACAAATTTGTCTTTTTCCTCTTTAACGACTACATCATTTCTGTTCAATAACTTATATTTCTCCCTGATATTTGCTAAACCAATTCCGGTGGATTCGCCTTTGCTTAATTTTTTATTTAAATTATTTTCAACTGTTAAATACCCTTTTCCGTTTGTTGAAATATTGATCTGTATCGGATCCTGTTTGCTGATAATATTGTGTTTTACTGCATTCTCTACAAGTAACTGTAAACTCAAAGAAGGTAAAACATATTCTTTATAAGCAGCATTTACATCAACAGCTAATTCAACCCCCTGACCATGCCTTGTTTTAATTAATTTAAAATAAGATTTTATAAAATTGAGTTCCTGTTCAACAGTGCTCATGCCGCTTTCATTATTGCGAAGAAGATATCTGTAAACTTTACTTAACTCATCCAGGAATTTTTCTGCCTGTTCTTTATCTTCTGTAATTAAAGATGAAAGTGTATTAAAACAATTAAATAAAAAATGCGGGTTTACTTTTTGTTTCAGGTTATCAAATTCCTGCTGTAACTGCATTTGATCTATCATTTCTTTTTCAGCAGCAGTCTCTTTGTATTTATCTAATATATAAACTACCTCCCACAGGGTTTGAAAAATAATATTAACAGATAAACCCACCAGGTAACCGTATTTAAGATCATTTTCTCCAATACTGTATCCTAAAATATGAAACCAATCGTACACAAAAAATATCAACAGTATAGAAGGTGTCATTACAATGAAATTCACAAGCGATTTATAGAGTACCCGCTTATTTGTATGATCAAGTCCGGGAAATTTTCCCTGGAAATAATGATCATAAGAAACATGTGAGCGCCAGGAAAAATAGCCGATTAAATAAATAAGAGGATATGTTGCAAGCCATGGTTTCCAGTCATGGAATATCCTGTCTTCATAAAGAATATAGCTTAACGCAAAAGTGATGAAAGGCATAGATAACCAAAAGCCGATGACCTGAAACCTCTGTGGTTTTGCAAATTTCATAGTGCGAATTCCCTTTTATCGAACAATGGTAAAATAATTATCCGCTCCTCTTTTTTATCAAGGATATTTACAGCCCGTGTATTTAGTAATTTATATTTCTTCAATAAATTATCAAGCCCTTCATCAATATCTAAATTTTTTACAATAATTTTTTCATGCAATGTATGTGTGATAATTAAACCGTTTTCCGGATCATATTCAATATGTATTGTAAGCGGTTCTTTTTTACTCAGTGCATTTGAATAGATGATGTTTTCAAGAATTACCTGCATGCTGAGCGGAGGAATAAATTTATGTAGTACCTCTTTACCGAGTTCAACAGAAGTTTTTATTGCATTGCCAAACCTTGCCTTTGCCAGGTATAAATAAGATTGTGTAAATTTTATTTCATCAATGATGGGTACTAAAAATTCATCATCACCCCGCAATAAATATCTGTGCACTTTCGTCATTTCATCTAAAAACTTTTCGGCACCTTCTTCATCTTCATGTATCAACCCGGAAAGTGTATTAAAACAATTAAATAAAAAATGCGGGTTGATCTGTCCTTTCAATCCTAATAACCTGCTGCGCTGATAGGCATTTGTTAACTTCTCATTTTCTGCCAGTGAATTTTTCCATTTTTCCCAGTTTGCTATTCCTTCGTTTATGAAAGTAATTACTGTACTCATCATACAGGCATATAAAACAGTCCACCAAAGCATATTAAACTGCGGAACGCATTTTACTATTCGGGTATGTTCATACAGGTAAAATGCCCCACTGATTGCACCCGCATTCATCAGGTAAAAAACCGGGAGCATTAAATAAATGCGTTTAAAAAGATCTCCATCGGCGGGAAATTTTTTCTGGATAATGACAGCCACAATTCCGAAAATGCTGTAAACAATAAAAAAATAAATGAGAGAAGATAAAAATATGCTGAAAAAAACAGATGCGGAATTAAAGATACAGCTGCCAAAGATGATCAGGTTCATGAAAAAGATATAGGGCACAACAACCCAAAAAAATACAAGCGGCTCTTTTTTGCTATAACGCTTCATTGCCATTGCCCGAAGGTATTAAAAGTGTTTCTTACAAGTTGCTTCAAAAGGTTAGATTGTATAAATACTGTATGAATTGAGGAAAATGCCGGATGAATTGTTTTTACCCCTATAATGCTATCTCTTTAATTAATATCGTCATTTTACTGAAACATTCCATTCCCAGTAAGGGAAATAATTCTCCCAATATTAAAAAATACTGGCAATATTTATATGAATTATCATTAGGACTCTTTTTTGCTTTTTGTGATGTAATGGATACAAAGAAGCCGCAGAAAAAATATAGATCACTACGAAAAATAGATCCCGAAAAAAAAGAGACCGAAAGAAAATTCTGGTTGTGGAGTTATGTGATCATTGCCGTTATTTTTATTGCAGCATATTTTCTTTTAAAGCTGGATGTATTTAATGTATTCGGCCATTATAAAGACATATTACAAAAAATATCACTGGGTGGTTTTATTTCTGTGGTAATTTTAGTAATAGCAAAATATCTTGAAATAATAATTATTAAACGTTCTCATGCTCCGGCCGACAGGTACAATCTTATCAGGCTTATTAAGCTATTGAGTGTGTTGCTTATTATCATGGTTACTGTATCTTTCCTTTTTAAGAATTGGTATGCAGCAGCGGCTTCTCTCGGTATCATTTCATTAATATTAGGTTTCTCATTGCAAACTCCTATATCATCTTTTATAGGATGGTTATATATAGTTATTCGTGCTCCCTTCCATGTTGGCGACAGAATACAGGTAAATGATTTTACAGGTGATGTAATTGAAATTAATTACCTGGATACAACACTATGGGAATTTGCCGGGGATTATTTAACGAATGATCTGCCAAGCGGAAGATTGATCCATTTTCCGAATAGCCTGGTGTTTGCGGCTGCGGTGTTTAATTATTCATGGCAAAAATTTCCTTATATCTGGAATGAGATCCCATTTCATATCGCCTATGAAAGTGATCTTGAATATGTGAGTAAAACAATAAGAGATGTAGCTCAAAAAGAATTGGGTGCGGAAATGGCAGAAAAGATAAAAAAATATAAAGCGCTATTGGAACAAACACCAATTGATGAAATTGAAATAAAAGAATACCCTTATGTTGCTTTTAGAATAAATACGAATACATGGGTTGAAGTAATACTTACCTATTTAATAGAACCTAAACAAGCCGCAGCCATTCGCACTACCCTCATTAAAAACATAATTGTTGAGTTATTAAAACAACCTGATAAGGTTATGTTCCCGAAAAGTAATGCGAGATAATAACATTTAGTTAATCATAAATAACTTTAACTATACACTCATCTTTTTATTAAATTCATCAGACTCAAATTTGCCGAACTCATGCAATATATTAATGCGCATAACATGCCGGCAAGCCACAAAGAATTGCTGGCGCTTTCTATTAATAAGCAGGGACATTTTATACCATTACTATTTTGTAAGAACATTCCTGTTATTACCTGTTTGGCTTTATTGTAAGAGCAACGACCTACTATTTATTACATTGTTCTGTATTATTGGTTTGGAGTTTTGTTTATTACCTTTCTTATTTTACAGATAGAAAAAGATTTTCCGATAAATAAATATTACGCATAAATATCTTTGTCATTGTCGGCTTTTTTAATTTTTGTATATATTAAAAGTAATAAAACTCATGTTCACCGTCAGGAAAGAAAGTAAATTCGTTATCCTTCAGCTCCTGCTTTGGCAGTTTAGTTCCATTTATTTTAAAATTTTCAAGATCCTTTAAAATAGGAAGAGGAACACCGGAAGGATAGAGCCTTTCCAGTTGCTCATATTTTTTTACGAGGTGCGGAGGAATAGTAATTCGCTCAGGTAAACCTTTTGTGTTTTTTACATAAATGGCATAGGGAAAGTTTGTTGTATTTCTTCCTTTAGTCATAGGTTCAAATATATAAAAAATGTCGGCTGCCTGCTAAATTTGTTGATAAGTTTTTGTTCCGGGTTGCTACCCGCAATTCTATATACGTCTCTCCTTTTCAGGGAGGGAATTTATTGTTAAGAGGCTTTCACAATATCAATAAATAAAATAATTAATTGTAAAACAGTATTATTTATTTTTACTCCGTATTAATCCCTTATTTTAAAAAAAAATTTCTCATGCGTATAGCAACTTATAATGTAAATGGAGTGAATGGGCGCTTACCTGTTTTGCTCCGCTGGCTGAAAGAAACAGCACCTGATATTGTTTGCCTGCAGGAATTAAAGGCGCCGGAAGAAAAATATCCATTGCAGGCTATAGAAGATGCAGGATACCATGCTATCTGGCATGGGCAGAAAAGCTGGAACGGGGTAGCAATATTTTCCCGCAACGAACAACCAATAGAAATAACAAGAGTACTTCCCGGCGATCCGGAAGATTTACACAGCCGCTATATTGAAGCAACTGTAAACGATTTAATAATAGGGTGTCTTTATCTTCCAAATGGTAATCCCGCTCCGGGACCAAAATTCGATTATAAACTACGCTGGTTTGAAAGATTAACTCTGCATGCTGCTGATCTCATGGCATCTGGCAAGCCAGTTATATTAACCGGAGATTATAATGTGATGCCAACAGAACTGGATGTGTATAAGCCTGAGCGTTGGGTAGACGATGCCTTGTTTCGTCCTGAAACCCGTGCAGCATTTCAAAAACTTCTTGCACAAGGCTGGACCGATGCGATAAGAAAATTATATCCTCATGAGGTAATTTATACGTTCTGGGATTATTTCCGGGATGCATATGGTAGGAATGCAGGATTACGCATAGATCATTTTCTGCTTAGTCCTGCATTAAATAAACGTCTGCGTTCTGCCGGTGTTGATAGTTTTGTCCGTGGTTGGGAAAAATCAAGTGATCATGCTCCTGTATGGATTGAGTTGGACGATAAATAATGATTATATGTTTTCCATCCTGATAAGAATTGATGATCTCTTCGATAATATGTTTTTGTTTATTACATCCCAGTCGATTAAATCTGCAAATACAGGATATGCTGTTATTAAGATAAACTGTGTTTAAGTAAATAGTTTTGATATCCGCTTAATCTTTATTTTTGGGCTCATGTCAGTTTTTATTGCATCACTCAATAGCGGTAGTAATGCCAATTGTTATTATGTTGGAAACAGGAGTGAAGCTGTGCTTATTGATGCAGGGTTGAGTTGTCGTGAAACGGAAAAGCGCATGAAACAGCTTGGGCTTGATATGCAGAAAGTGAAAGCAGTTTTTATTTCGCATGAACATACCGATCATATAAACGGGCTTGAAAGATTGCATAAAACATTTCAACTGCCTGTTTACATTACTCCGCAAACTTTCCTGAATTGTAATCTGAACTTCGAGCAGCATCTTGTAAACTATTTTACAAGAGATAGTGCAGTGCAAATTGGTGCACTAACTATTCTTCCTTTTAGTAAAAGTCATGATGCAAATGATCCGCACAGTTTTATGATAAGCTGCTATGAAATATTTGTTGGCGTTATAACAGATATTGGATATGCATGTGAAGAAGTGATAAATTGTTTTAAGAAATGCGATGCTGTATTTCTTGAAGCAAATTATTGTGAAGAGATGCTGGCAAATGGAAATTATCCTTTTTATTTAAAAAAACGCATTAGCAGCAATATGGGACATTTAAGTAATGCGCAGGCGCTCGAAGTGTTTCTTAAATACAGGTCTGATAAATTACAATTGCTTATTCTTTCTCATCTTTCAAAAAATAATAATACTCCTCAACTAGTAAACAAACTTTTTAGTGATCATGGTGCCGGTGTACAAATAATCGTTGCTTCCCGTGATAAAGGAACAGATGTGTTTGAAATAACAACCGCTAAAAAACTACCGGCATTACAGACGAAGAAAACAGAAAAGAAATATCAGGAGCAATTGTCGCTTTTTTAATCGCATATTCTTCCCACCATTATATCAGACAATCTCACAAGGATTCATCTTTGATATCCCCGTAAAAAATTATACTTGCTTTATATGATTTTTTAAAAAATTAGAATCATAACGAATAAATATTCAAATTAAATTTTAAAAAATAATTAATTCAAAATCAATTTTGAACAAAACAAAACTCAAAAAA
>JACMJP010000038.1 GCA_014380545.1 Chitinophagales bacterium
ATCCGTATATGGGAGAATAACCGAAGCCGCAACAGAAGAAACAATTCCAAACCCGCAAACATATTATGGCATTTCAAAATTAAGAGGGGAGGAGCATGTAAGCAGGCTCATGCAAAAAATGGAAACAGTAATTGTTCGCTGCGGAAATGTGTATGGCTATAGCACCGCAATACGCTTTGATGCCGTCATTAATAATTTTATGCTGCAGGCAAATTTTGAAAATAAAATTTCCATTCACGGCACCGGTGCACAAACAAGAGCATTCATTCATATTAACGACATTACCCGGACGCTTGCACAAATTCCATTTAATAATGTACCCAACGGAAAATATAATTGCATCACAAAAAATCTTGCAGTAAATGATATTGCAGAAGTAATACTGCAACTCTATCCTAATTGCGACAGGATCTTTATGAACCAGCATTTAGATCTCGGAGGAATAAAAGTGAGTAAAGAATCTGCTTTGTGGAAATATATTTCCATTCAGGAAAAAACTTTATTACAGGAACTAACGGAATTTAAAGAAAGGTTTGCGTTTCAATATTAAATAAATACATTATAAAGTCTTTCAGGAATAAAATCCATTTGATTATTTTTTATCTTACAAATTTACACTATTCTATTCCCCAAAATTTTCATCAACCAGCGCTGCTATTTTCTTTATCAAAACAATTTGACCTAAATGATAATGTGTATGTTCAATAATGCCGTGCAGGTTGAGGTACCAATTTCCATACTTTTCATCTGCCATAGTTTCCTGCAGTTTACTATCGGGCATTTGCTCAATCATGTTTGCAAAAGTGTTTGCATCTGCCCATGTTTTTTCCAGTAACTTTTCCCAGTCCTGCTCAGATAGAATTGGCAGAAGATCAAAACTATATTTATCATGTGCATTAAGTGGTTCTCCCTGCAATACTTTCATCACTGCACTTATATAATAATTAATATGAAATACAAGCGTTGCAATTGTATTCATTGAATAATATTTAGCAGTAGCTTGCTGCCATGTTACGCCTGCTAAAGTTTCTTTAAGGTTTACGGAAGTCCAGTTGCCACCAAAATGCACTTCTCTAAAATGTTTTGCTATTTGTTTTGATAAGACTGTCATATACTTTTAATAGCCATTTAACTTATTTATTATCAAAAATAAACTACAAAAACATTTTACTGTATTGGCTGGAAATTATTTTGAAAGTATCTGATGATATATTTAAATTTCGATCCATAATAATTCTAAAGTATCCTTGTAACATTGCAGTACGAGACTGTGTCGCAAGGGCAGAAAAATATTTTACTTTTTATTTAATGATGCATCTATCATTCCTTTCAGAACTTTCAGATCAACATCTTCCAGTTTATTTATGTAGAGGCAACCAGCACCCGTTTTATGCTTGCCCAGCTTTTTAAGGGCAGCAGCCTGTTCTTTAATATTTACCATAAGATATAAGGATAAATTCGCTTTACGGGGAGAGAAACCTATCAGCAGCCAGTCAACCTCCCTGCCGGTGGTTGGGCTTTTATATCTTTTATTACCAAAACCGATGATTGAGCTGCTCCATAATACCGGCTCTTCCCCGCTTGCTTTTTTCATCATTTCCAAAAGCACAAAACTGTCTTTACGCTTTTGTTCATCCGTAACATTATTAATAAAATCTTCAACGCTTGCAGAAGTTGGTTTTGTTTTTATTTCAGCCAGTTTCGATTTTTTTTCAGCCATTTTAAATTATTATTTGTTGAAATCTATTTCTAAAAGAGCTTCAACCCAAATACTAAATAAAAAACAATGGGTTTATAAATATAATAACCTCTATTCTCACTAAATTCATTTTCAAATGTATGAGAAGAAGAAAGCTCAACAAAAGCCATTTTATTTTTCAGTTTGATATTGTTATACCCAAAGCCCAATAAATAATCCAATTTAAAATCTTTGAAATATATAGTATCTCTCCTATCAACTTTTCCTTCCTCAGTCTCAAATAGAAAATGAGATATATAATCACCTTTGAAATGCCTGTAGATAGTAAAATTTGGTGCAATGCCTGCATTTACATAGAAATGTTTATTCTGTCCAAAATAAATTGCAGGAAACAGGCCCGGCTGAAACGAATATGATTTTACATCTACATCATAAGTTGTACCTGCGCCCAAACCTCCGTTATAAAAGTATAAATGAGAAGATCTTAAAATAACTGAAGCCCTGAATGATATCTCGAAATTATTTTTCTTATATGCATCATAAAATCCTATTTGAGTTCCAATCTCGGCTTTATCAAAATTGTCAGATTCAAAATCAGGAAAAGTCATATTAATGCCGGTATAAACACCTCCTGAATTCTGAGAATAAACACCAAAATGAAATAATATAATAACAGTAAAAGATGTAAATATTTTCTTCATTGAAATAAAAAACTTAGAATTGATCTTAACAAAATTAATAATTCTGCTGCGAAACCAA
>JACMJP010000277.1 GCA_014380545.1 Chitinophagales bacterium
AGCGCAAAATCGCAATCACAGTATGGTGTGTTGATGAGTATTATAGAAGAATCATTAAGCGGATTAAGAATATTGAAAGGGTTTAATGCGGAACGCTATCAAAAAGCGAAATTCTTAAGAGAGAACAGAACATTATCTGAATTACAAATAAGTGTTTTACATCGCTGGCAATTATCATCACCGCTTACTGAATTTTTAAGTATCATCATTGTAGCTATTATTTTATTTATAGGCGGCAATATGGTATTAAAGGGTGATACTACATTAGGTCCTGATGCATTTATCGGGTTTATCTTAATCTTCGCAAATATTTTAAATCCTGCAAGGTCAGCAGCCAATTCATATTTTTATGTACAAAGGGGTATTGCATCGCTCGAAAGAATTGAGCAAGTGCTTGATGCTAAAATTCAGATTACAGAAGCATTACATGCAACACATATAAAATCATTTGCAGAAGCTATTGAATATAGAAATGTGAGTTTTAATTATGCCGAAGATATAAGGGTACTGCATAATGTAAACTTAAAAATTGAAAAAGGAAAAATGATAGCAATTGTTGGTCCTTCCGGTTCCGGAAAATCAACATTTGCCGATCTGCTTGCAAGATTTCATGACGTTACAGAAGGTGAAATATGCATTGATAATATTAATGTGAAAGATTTGCGCATTGCAAGTTTGCGGAAGCTTCTTGGAATAGTAACACAGGAATCTATCTTATTTAATGATACTGTGTTCAATAATATCGCATTTGGTGTTGACCATGCAGATGAAGAAACTGTTATTAAAGCGGCGAAGGTTGCAAATGCACATGATTTTATTATGCGTCTTGAAAATGGTTATCAAACAAGTATTGGCGACAGAGGGAGTAAATTAAGCGGCGGAGAAAGACAAAGAATAACAATTGCAAGGGCAATTTTTAAAAACCCGCCTATATTAATTTTAGATGAAGCAACTTCATCACTTGATACGGAAAGTGAAAAGTTAGTACAGGATGCTTTATTCAAACTGATGCAAAACAGAACATCTATTGTAATTGCGCATCGTTTATCAACCATACAATTTGCTGATGAAATTGTTGTTATGCAGGAAGGAAGTATTGTGGAAAGAGGAAATCACACTTCATTAATTGCAAAGAACGGATTATATGCAAAGCTGGTGGAGATGCAAATGTTTTAACCACAGATTATTTTCATTAAACAGATAAAACGAATTAAATACAAAAACGAAACGCAAAGTACAATCAAAGAGTAATTTGCTTCACAAAAAACAGATGATTAAATGCAAAGATTAGTACACGGGCAGAATTAAAATAAAATAAAAAAATGCTGTAATATGAATTACAGCATTTTTTTGTTTAAGCAATATAAATTAATGTTTCAATTATTATATTTCTTTTAATCACTCATACCTACAAGTTCCTGACTTTCCTCACCACCTATTACTGTTTCTGAATATATCTGGCCGATACCGGGCGCATAATATTTTACAGCAAGTTCTCCGGGAGCTAATGGAGAAGTTTCCTCGGTTTTAACGCAATTTGTAAATGTGCCTAAACCAATTGTTACAGTTTCAGTTGTACTGATAACTTTTGCCCTGTCCTGCGCATGGCCCGGATAATCTTCCTGCTTATATCCTCTTCCAATATGTGCCCCGGGATCAGCCAGCATAAACATTCCTCCTACTGCGCCATCAACACCATGTTCAAATGACCCTTCAGTGCTAAAACTTCCGTCTGGTGCATATTTTTTAGTATCCTCACCAAAATACCAAACATTGCCGTAAATGTCCTGCACATGCCAGTCGTATGTATCTTCGAAAAGCACTCCATCAATTGTAACTACATCGTGCAATACCACACAACTAATTCCCGCAATAATTTTTACTTCATCGGTAATAGCAATATAAGAATCCTCAATGATTGTTTCACCATCTTCTACTACTGTTGTCTTATAGAAAAGCGTATCGCCAATTTCAAGGGGAAAATATGGGTTAGTAACATCTTCCACAAAATTTTCAGGCACAATAAATTCTGAAATAGGTCTTCTGGCTGTACTTAAATCAGATACTAAATCAGTAACGTCAGTTACCGGGTTTAAAGAATTTTTCTGACACCCCATTATCATACTTCCTATAGAAAGTATAATAAATAAAATTTTAATCGGTTTCATTTTGTTTTTGTTTTTAGTTAGAAATAAATTACACCGCAAAACTGACTTGTGATGTTGAGTTAATTCTGGTGAGATTTTGTAGAAATTTTGTAGTTGAACAAGCAAGTACATAAAGTAATAAGAGCTGCTCTTATTAAGTTTGAGCAGCTCTTATTAATAACTAATTTACAAATAATTAATAATCCCCTCCGTAGAGTGATGGTATCTCACTTAATGCTTTATCAATATAATTAATTGCAATATTCCACTGTGTCTGGGTTGCCGGCGATTGAGCTGACATTGCAGAAACATAATATTCTTTCAGGCCTGTTAAATAGCTTGAGGCAAACATACCATACCAGTCTTCTGCACTTTCAATCGCCATCTTTTTAAATTCATCAACTCCTTTATTAATAATGTATGAGTCTTCCTGGTTCTGTAAATACGTCAAATAATAGATCATAACATAATACACCTTCCAGTCATCGTATTTATCAAATAGTGATAAAAAATAATCATTGTCTTTTGAATCGCCTGCTCTTGATACAATATCCCATACACTCATCATCAACGTAATATTTTCTTCATCAAGAAATCCCCTTGCTTCCTGAACTGCTTTTATGCTGTCAGTAATAAATAACATATTTAATGCTGATGATACTACTGTGTAAGAGCTATCCTGCAATGTTTTATTTAAAACCTGTGTGAGGTCAATATCCGGAATTTCTCCTAAGCGCATAATTGCTGTCGAACGCACATAGCTTCTTGGGTCATTCATCGCCATTTCTTTTAATTTATTCTGAACAGATACCGGAGTATTTGCATCCATGCGAATTGTATCGACTGCAAATTGCCGGATTACCCAGAATGGATCGCTTAAACCTTTCACAACGACATCGTAAGAATTTTTATTTGTTGCATGATCGTAAGCAAGCCAATTAATTGCATCATACCTGTCCT
>JACMJP010000039.1 GCA_014380545.1 Chitinophagales bacterium
AATGATCGATTTTATTTTTTCAATTTGCTCAGAAGAAAATCTATTTTCGGTTAATTCTTTTTCAACGCCCTCTATTCCGATCTTATCTGTTTTATCAATAATCGTTATTAAGCTATTATTTTTTTCTGTTTCACCAATATACTCATTTAATCCATCTAATATTTTTCTATTGTTCAGTTTAATTGTTGTGTTTATTTTCAAACGTTCATATACATCGCAAATGATCATCACTAATTCTGCGTCATACAACAAACTATTGCTGCCAATAACATCTGCATCACACTGGTAAAATTCTCTATATCTTCCTTTCTGCGGGCGGTCTGCTCTCCACACAGGTTGCATTTGATATCGCTTAAACGGAAATGTAATTTCATTTTGGTGCATCACAACATATCTTGCAAACGGAACGGTGAGGTCATAGCGCAGGCCTTTTTCAGAAATAGAGGTTAATAATTTATTTGAATTTCTTTCCTTTAATAAACCTTCATCTGCGTCCTTTAAATAATCACCACTATTTAAGATTTTAAATAATAATTTGTCTCCTTCAGCACCATACTTTCCCATGAGTGTTGAAAGATTTTCCATTACAGGAGTTTCCAATGGCTGGTAACCATATAATTCATACACAGATCTAATTGTATTAATAATATAATTTCTTTTTGCAACTTCAGCAGGACCAAAATCTCTTGTTCCGGATGGTATAGATGGTTTCTGTTTCGACATTATTTATTTTAGAGTTAAGAGCTAAGAGGCAGGAGAAGAAAAATAATCCTCAACTTTTAATTCCTGATAGTTAGCTAACACTTTCAGTTTTTAATTTATATTTTTCTATAACAGCATCACATACTTTATCCAGCATTTCATAAACCATTGTGTATAATTCATCGTCAAAATAGGGGTCGGGAACGGATCTGTTTTTATCAGGTTCTATTATATTCATGATCATGTGCACTTTACTTTTTTCTGCATCATTTTTTGCGAGATTCATAACATCAATATAATTAGAAGCATCCATCGTAAATATCACATCATATTCATTAAACATATATGCACTGAATTTTCTAGCCCGCTGATGCGTAATATCTATACCATATTTTTTTAATTCTTTCTGTGCACGATGATCCGGCTGCTCACCTGCATGATATGCAACAGTTCCTGCAGATTCAACTGTCCATGGTAAATTATTCTTTTCAATTTTACTTTGCATGATGCCTTCAGCCATCGGGCTGCGGCAAATATTTCCAAGGCAAACCATTAATATTTTCATATAATTGTTTATTTATAGTAAGTATATTCAAAAATGGATTCGTATTTTTCTTCTGTATCAGGATATGAAAAAACTCTTGCGATCAGCAAACCGTTCTTATCGTATGTAAATGCAAGATCAGTAGAAAATGTATTTTGATTTGCAACATCATAACTGTATCCCTGTTTTACAAGCTGGTCTTTCTCATTATAAAAATATTCAGCATGATAATAAAATTCTCCCTGCATCATCATTGTTTCGGCAACTAATAATCCTTTTTCATTCCATGTATATTTAAATTCTTCCATCCCCACCCATTGTGTATCTCCAATAGGTTCTCCGACATCATCATATTCAAAAAAAGCACCCAGGCCAACAGATCGTTTTATATTTCCTTTTTCATCATATTCATAAGAATATTTTCTTGCTTCTGCACTTGCAACATTGCTTTTTATAAGCTGGTCTTTATTATTGTACTCATAACCGAATTCCAGAGGATACATATCTACCCCATATACCTCCATAGATAATATCTTTCCATTTGGATAATAAGCGTAAATATATTTTACGGTATCCATAGCTTCTTCACTATGTAATTCAGGGTTATAAATTGTGCGAAGTATTTTTCCGTCTTTTGCAAATTCAGTTACTGAACTCACAACATAATCCTGTGTTATCTCAGCATCGTAAACTTTTTCTATCTGTGCTTTTACTTTTAGTTTTTTATATTTTTCAAATTCACTATACTGGAAGCCGATATTATCCGGAGCAAATTGTGCTAAAACACCCCCAATAAATAATAAAAAATAAATTGCAACACCTATAATAAATTTTTTCATCGCCTGTGTTTTATGCAAATTTAATTGTCTTTTAGTCATAAATGAATTCTATCAAAATTAAATAATTTTTAAATCCGTCACAGACTTTCAATGGAAACAATGTATGACTTTTTCTTCGGTAATTTTGCAAAAATGGATGGAATAAATAATACCGATACAATTGTAGCACTCAGCACTCCTCCGGGTATTGGGGCTATTGCTGTTATTAGATTGTCTGGTAAGGATGCTGTTGCCATAACAGACAGGCTTTTTATAGGAAAAAAATTAAAAGATGCTGATTCGCATACTATGCATTTCGGTACAATTGAGAACAACGGAAATAAAATTGATGAGGTAGTAACGAGCATTTATAAAAACCCAAAGTCATACACGGGTGAAGATGTAATAGAAATAAGTTGTCATGGTTCGCCCTTTATTCAGCAGCAAATTATTCAACTGCTCATTTCTAAAGGTGCCCGGCTCGCAAAACCCGGTGAATTTACCCTCAGAGCATTTTTAAATGGCAAGCTTGATCTCTCACAGGCAGAGGCAGTTGCTGACCTTATTGCTGCACAAACCCAGGGTGCGCATGATATTGCATTGAAACAAATGCGGGGCGGTTATAGTGAAGAATTAAAAAAATTAAGGTATGAATTAATTCATTTTTCTTCACTCATTGAATTGGAATTGGATTTTAGCGAAGAAGATGTTGAATTTGCAGAAAGAGCGCACATGCTGAAGCTCATGGAAAAAATAAATACCGTTTTAAACCGATTAATCAGATCATTTGAATTAGGCAATGTAATTAAGAATGGAGTGAATACCGTTATTGCAGGAAGACCAAATGCAGGAAAATCAACCTTACTAAATGTTTTATTAAATGAAGAGCGGGCAATCGTGAGTGAAATTCCAGGGACAACAAGAGATACGATTGAAGAAGAATTAAATATTAATGGAATAACATTTCGTTTAATTGACACCGCAGGATTAAGGGAAGCTAAAGATGAAATAGAAAAGATTGGTGTTGAAAGAACAATGCAGAAAATAAATGAATCTACTTTATTGCTGTATGTTTTTGACATGCATCATTTATCGAAAGAAGAACTTGAAAAAGATCTTGCACAATTTAAAAAAGGAAACTATAAATTTATTCTTGTTGCAAATAAAATGGATAAAGGAGTTTTTATTGAAAATTTGAATACACTTGATCCCTATTACAATGTACAAATCATTTCTTCCCTTGAAAAAACAAATATTGATGAATTAAAAAAATCTATTTATCATTCCATTGCGGGTAATGAGATAAATATAAATGATCCTATTGTTTCAAATATCCGGCACATGGAAGCTTTGCAAAAAACAAAAGAAACTTTAGACGAAGTAATTGAATCAATAGAAAATAAAGTAAGCGGTGAATTTACTGCATTACATATCAGGCATGCATTAAATTATCTTGGTGAGATTACAGGTGAAGTGACGAATGAACATATTTTAGACGACATCTTCAGGAATTTCTGTATCGGAAAGTAAGGATCTTTCCTTTGTTTTTTTCATGATTGTTTTCTCTTGAATTTGCGTAATAATTATTTAAACAAGATTTAAAATGGGCAACGAAATTGATTACAGCTAAAGCAAGATCTAACAGCAATCCTGAACTAAAAAAAAAATTATTAACCGGTTTCTATTCGCAGGATCATGACTTCTCAATGATTGACC
Organism: Chitinophagales bacterium; assembly: GCA_014380545.1. Lineage (GTDB taxonomy): Bacteria > Bacteroidota > Bacteroidia > Chitinophagales > BACL12 > JACMJP01. The sequence goes on from JACMJP010000039.1 coordinate 3,781, forward strand.
TGCCTTTTCCTGCGTTTATCTTTGATCTGTCAACAAAAAAAATCTTCAGGATGGAACCTAAAACTTCTTGCTATCCCAGACAATTCTAATTATGAAAACCATTTAATAGTACTCAAGTTTAATTTCTTTAGCACTTGTGATTGCACAAGGTTGCTTCTGTCTGAGAAATGTTTTTTTAATTTACGTTTTTTTAATATCTTTCTGCGGCATAATTCTAACGTACACATTCAGCATATGAACCTTTTCTTACGTAAAACCTGATCCCCTTAAAATCACCCTAAAAATTTGCATGCATTATGAAACAACCACTACTTACTTTAATCGCCTTAGCTTCGTTATGTAATTTTTTAACCGCTCAATCCACAGGCGATTACCGAAGTGTAGGTTCCGGACCCTGGGAATCTGCTGCAACCTGGGAATCATACGACGGCATAGCATGGACGTCTGCCACGGTTGCACCCAACGGAACCAATAGTAATGTAATTACCATTTTAAATGGTGATAATATAGACAACGATTCACAAAATATACAAGGTGATCAAATTGTAGTGGAGGATGGAGGTATTTTATTTGTTGCCGTTGGTGATCTTACCATACTTAATGGGACAGGTGACGACTTAGTGCTCAATGGTGACCTGAACATGGGTGGTGGAACCTTAATTGTTGATGGTAATTTAATAGTATCAGCAACCGGACATATTGAATGTGGTTCGTCCGATATATTCAGAGGTGTGGGCACTATAGAAATTGCTCCCGGTGGCAGCATCAATATTTTTAGCACCGGCGCTGACTTTGTTTTAGGTGAAGGTTTAAGCCTCAATAACAATGGACAAATGAATTGGAGTGGTGCTGGTGACTTTATTATTCAGGATGCAAATACAGCTATTAACAATTTTGCAAATATGGACTTGTCGGGTGATGGAAACTTAGACATGACCGGAACAAATAATGCTGTTAATAATAACTCAAACCTGTTTTTCAATTACCTGGTCAACTTTATATCATCAGGAGGTACCAATGCTGCATTAAATAATAATGTGGGCGGCACCATATTACTTGCCAACGCAATAACCATTGGCATAAGCAGTGATGTTGTTTTTAATAATCACGGTTCAGTGCAAATAGAATCAGTTTCAACATTAGATGTCGCCAATAGTAATGGTGTGCATGATGGTACTTATGATGTAGATGGAACATTATCCGGGGCAGCAGATGTAAGCTTTACAGGACCCACCTTTAGCGTGAGCGGTACTGTTTCATTAACTAATTTACAATTTAACGGGAGCACCAATCAAACATTAACCGGTGGCGGAACGATTCAAAATATGCAAATGTATAATTCTGCCGGCCTGACATTAGGCAGTGATATAACTGTGGAGGGTAATATGATTTTTAATGCCGGTATTATTGATGCTAACGGTTTTACGTTTATCTGCGGAGCTGCTTCGAGCCTGGCTATAAACTCTAGCAGTTGGGTATATGGAAAACTCCGGCATACTTTCAC
>JACMJP010000278.1 GCA_014380545.1 Chitinophagales bacterium
GGAGATGGTTTTGATGACCTTATTATAGGTGCACATGAATACGACAACCCTCAAAAAAATGAAGGTAGGGTTTGGTTACACAGGGGAAGTATATCAGGTGTTGAACCAATTGCTGACTGGAATTTTGAAACAAATCGTAAAGGCGCAAAGGGTGGCGAGTCTGTGTCCATAGTAGATGATGTAAACAATGATGGTTTTGATGATGTAGTTATAGGTGCAAGAGGTTGGGACAACGATGAAGAACTTGGTGATTTGGGCGATAAAGCAGGTAAATTCTGGGTATATCTTGGAAGTGCTTCCGGATTGGGTGCAATAGCACACATGGAGTGCGTAGGGCAGGTTGAAGATGCAGAACTTGGCGTTTCTACTGACGGAGCAGGTGACGTAAATGGTGACGGTTATAATGATATTAATATAGGCGGCTATATATTTTTAATTGGAGATGGAATGATTTGTACTTTCCATGGAGGAGAAGGTGGGCCGGATAATATACCTGATTTTATGGCAATAGGCGGAGCAAATGATACTTCATTTTATGCTGTGAATTTGTCAAATGCCGGAGATATAAATGGTGATGGTTATTCAGATGTTGTAATCGGGATGCCGAGATATGATACATACGGTGTATACAACGCAGGTAAAATGCGCTATCATCTGGGAAGCGATCTGGGATTGGATACAACGAAATATGATTTGTTTGGAGAAGGTCAGTATAATGAGCGCTGGGCATTTAATGTAAATGACGCAGGCGATTTAAATAAAGATGGATATGATGATATTCTTTTAACAGCAAAAAATTATGCTCCGCCGGGAAGTGGTCTTGAGGATAGCGTAGGAAGGGGCTATATGTTTTTGGGCAGTCCGCACGGACTTGCAGAAAAAGCAACCTGGACCTTTGACGGAGAATCAGTTTCAGGCGTTGGAACAAACATAGCTTTAGCGGGCGATGTAAACGGGGATAGTTTGAGCGATATAATTCTTTCAGGTGACGGGTATTCAGGAAGTTACACTCAGGAAGGAGCAGTATATATATTTCATGGTATTGAGCAGGTTTGCGACCCGGCTTCTTCCTTTACTTCTATAGGAGTTGGCTCAACAACTGCAACATTTACATGGGATTGGGTTTATGGGAGTTATTCTTACAAAGTATATTTAAACAGGATAGGGGTTCCCGGTCCACCGATGGTCATGACTACTGAATCAAATAGTATAACTGTTACAGGACTGGTGCCCGGGGCTACTTATAAATGTTACGTTAAAACGCAATGTCAGGCAGGCTGGACAGGCCGATCCAATTTTAAAACGATTAATACTACACCCACAACGGGTATTGACGCCGGAGAGAATAATTCTGAAGTTAAACTATATCCAAATCCTGTAACTAATATATTGAATATTGAAACAGGAGTCCTGTTAGGTGAAACAAATATCAGGATTTATGATGCCAAAGGAGAGGTTGTTATGAGTAAATCTTATAATTTGGAGTCTGTAAATAAAACTTTACAACTAGAAGATATGAGTAGCCTGCCGGAGGGATTTTATTTTGTAGAGATACAAAATAATAATGCTTCAGTAGTTCGTAAAATATCCAAGACAAAATAAAAATAAAATTGTTTAAAACGAAAGCCTCTTCTGTGAAGGGGCTTTCTTATTTTTGTGCGCTTTATATATTTACGCATGCGTCTTGAAGATGAAATACAACAGCAAAAATTCGGTAATGAATATCATAAGCTCTCAGTAAATATATCATATACAGGAAGCTGGCTAAGTGGCAAGCATATTCAGTTCTTTAAAAAACATAAATTATCGCCTCAGCAATATAATGTACTTAGGATTTTGCGGGGGCAATACCCCAGGCCGGCAAGCGTAAATTTATTAATTGAACGTATGCTGGATAAAATGAGTAACGCATCAAGGCTGGTTGATAAATTATGCGATAAACAATTAACAAATAGAAAAGTATCAAAAAAAGATAGAAGGCAGGTAGATGTAATAATTACTGGTAAGGGATTAGAATTATTAAAAAAACTTGATGTTGAATTGCTTTCAATTGAAGACGAATTAAAAAAATTAAATAAAGCAGAGGTAACAACATTAAATGAATTACTTGATAAATTAAGGGGATAAAAAATAAATACCATCATATGCAAAGCAGAAAAATAAAACACAATTTCGCCGGGTTTATCAAAGCCGGTTTGCAGGCAGGATTTTTAGTTGGCGTAGTAAATATTATCTGGTTCTTATTTTCGACCAAATTATTATTTATTGATGCGCCGGAAAATATTAACATGCTAAGCGTTAGCATAACATGTATTGTAGTTGCACTATTAGTGGCTGTTGGTTTTTATTTTTTATTCCCAAGGGTAAAAAAACCAGTTTTAGTTTTCCGTGGAATTGTATTTATCCTTGCACTCATAAGTTTATTTGGTGCAACTGCAGGAACAATGCCTGATGGTTCGGCAGCTCCTGAAAGATTTCATGTGCTTGCAATACCCATGCACATTTTTGCAGGGATATTTATAGGGTATTTTATTCCGAAATTCCTGAAAAAGGATGTAAGCGCAATGTTCCGGCAAACTTCTTAATTACATATCTGTAAAATAGCAGTTGCAAAATTTTGTTTTGCCGCATTGTTTATTAAATATAATGAGGGTTCAAATAATTCAAGTTCCATTAAATAATGGATATTGTTTGAAGTGATAAAGTCCACCCGGGCATATAACAAAGCATCATCAATTTTATCTACAATTTCTTTCGCATAATGTAATTCATCAGGTGATGGAAAATACTCCTGAACAGTTCCACCAAATTCTCCCTGTACCCTGAAATCCCCTTGTTTTGCTTTCTTTAAAATTGCATGGCTGAATTGTTTATTAAAGTAAATCAAAGATTTTTCTCCGAATGTTTCAATTTCCTGAAAGAAAGGCTGCAAAATAAATGTATGTTCATCTTTCAATTTGTTAAACAGGTTTTGAAAAGTACCTATATCGTCAAGACGCACTTTGTAAGTATGAAAAGCAGTTCCTGAGATTGTAGGTTTAATTACAATTGTTTCCCAATTATTCAGCAACATTATTTCTTTCAGGTCAATACTTTTTTCTTTTTTTAAGAAGACAGAAGGACAAACCGAAATACCCTTTTTTTTCAATTCAGATAAGTAATGTTTATCCATGTTTTCACGGATAGTCCCGATACTATTATAAGTTTTCAGTTTTTCATCTTCAGCAAAATCAAGAAATTTTTGAAATTCATTTATGCGTTTGAAATAATCCCAGGGGCTGCGGAAAATAAACAGGTCATAATTATTCCAGTTTGTATTTCTGTCGCTCCAGATAACGGGTTCCACAAGGATACTATGTTGTAATAACATGGCAGGCAGATCAACTTCATCTTTGGCAAGATTGGGTAGTGCATCGTAAGTAATGAAACCAATTTTATACATATTATTTTTGCCGGGCAATGATACAAATTCCTGATTTAGTATCCGAATGTATTTTTAAAGCTGTGCGCAGCAGCGGAAAAGGTGGGCAACATGTAAATAAAGTTTCTACAAAAATTGAATTGTATTTTACTCCACAGGATTCACAATTATTATCTGATCAACAAAAAAATCTTTTGTATCAAAAACTAAATCATTTAATGAATGAAGAAGGAACTATACGCATAACATCAGATGCACATCGTTCCCAAAAACAAAATAAAGAAGAAGCAATTGAAAAATTGAATCAATTAATTCTGAAAGCACTCACTCCTAAGAAAAGAAGAATTAAAACAAAAACACCTAAATCAGTAAAAGAAAAAAGAATAAAAGATAAAAAAGTGAAATCAACAATTAAAGAAATGCGAAAGAAGCCGGGGTTGGATTAATTCTTTAGTTCAGAATTGATGATTTTAGATATCTCCTCCGCTTTTATCAAAGTCATCATATGCGATCCATCTTTAATAATGTAATCTGAAGAAATATTTTTAACAGGAAGTGTATGATCAATATCACCATGGATTTGAACAACATTTTTATTCATGTTATCTTTTTCACTTCGCTGCCATGTTACAATTAAATGTGTTGCCCTTTTAATGAACAGTGCATCTTTATTTTTTATCATTGCCATACATGTAGTTTTCTCTGATTTTCTATCCGGTTCATACATGGGTTGTAAGACAAAGGTTGAATATTTAAAAAGCCAGGCAGGTATTTCTTTGTGTGCAGGTAGGTTTCTGAAAAATTTATATTGTGCAGGGATTTCTTCGGAAGAACTTGCGCCGGAAAGAATTATTACTTTTTCAGGCGAGATGTAATTTGTCATTTCAACTGCCAGCATACCCCCGAGTGATACACCAATTATAGCAAACGGTTTTGTGGTATCAATTTTTTCACACATACGCAAAGCGAATTCACTCATTGTTTCATTTTCAGAAGGCATAAAATAGGAAACATATATTAAATTACAAGTAGTATCAAGTTGCAAATTCTTAAATATTCTTTCATCAGAACCTTGTCCTGACAGCAAATAAATATTCTCAACGTTTTGTTGTGTAAAAATTGTTGTTGTAAAAAGGATCAATATACCGGAAACAAATATTCGCATATAGTGTAAACACAAAAGTAACTTACAAATTATACAACTTCAGTCTTAAACTCACTTGTTGTATGAAATGTAATTGCGGGATTATTCTGAATAGCAACATTTAAGGCCCATGATGTTTCAGCCATATATACGGGGTTGTGGTCTTTATCGAAGTATATATAATCGCCTTTCATGCGCAGAAATTCATCCAATTGTTTTTTCTGCACGGGATCTTTTGGGTCTTCTATTGTTATCCAGCATGCTCTATGCATACTGATCTGCTGAAAACGACATTTTGCGCCGTATTCATTTTCCAGGCGGTATTGTATCACTTCAAATTGTAATTCACCCACAGTGCCGACTACTTTTTTATGACCGCTTTCATTTAAAAATAATTGAGCAACACCTTCATCCGTTAATTGCTCAATGCCTTTATCCAATTGTTTTGTTTTCATAGGATCAAGGTTAATGAGTTCTTTAAATATTTCGGGAGAGAAACTCGGAATACCTCTGAATAAAATATCTTCTCCTTCCGTTAATGTATCACCAATTTTAAAATTACCAGTATCATATAAACCAATTACATCTCCGGGATATGCCTCATCAATAACATCTTTACTTGAAGCCAGAAAGGAATAGGGGTTATTAAACCGCAAGTTTTTATCGAGCCGCACATGATGATAAAAACTATTTCTTTCAAACAAACCGCTACATACTCTCATAAAAGCAATTCTGTCCCTGTGCCTGGGATCAATATTCGCATGAATTTTAAAAACAAAACCGCTGAATTTATTTTCATCAGGAAAAATAATTCTTTTATCTGTTTCTCTTTTTTGCGGAATAGGTGCAATATGAATAAATGTTTCCAATAATTCCTGCACACCAAAATTATTTATCGCACTTCCGAAAAATACAGGTGCAACATCTGCGCTTAAATATTTATTTACATCAAAAGAGTCATACACACCTTCAATTACTTCAACATCTGTTCTTAATTGCTTTGCATCTCTTTCACCAACCTGTTCATCTAATTTTTTATCTGATATATTTTCAATTGTTATTACATCATCTTCCACTCTCTGCGAACCTGAACGGAATAAATTTAATTTTTTATGATATAGAGAATAAACCCCTTTAAAATATGTTCCCATGTTTATAGGCCAGCTTAATGGGCGAACTTTAATATCTAATTTATCTTCCAGTTCATCTAACAGATCAAAAGGATCCTTTCCATCTCTGTCCATTTTATTTATAAAAATAATTACAGGCGTTTTGCGCATGCGGCAAACGCTCATGAGTTTTTCTGTTTGCGCTTCCACACCCTTTACACAATCAATAACAAGAATTACACTATCAACAGCCGTTAATGTTCTGTAAGTGTCTTCAGCAAAATCTTTATGTCCTGGTGTATCCAATAGATTAACCTGTATACCCTCATATTCAAAGGTCATCACTGAAGTAGCAACTGAAATTCCCCGTTGCCTTTCAATATCCATAAAATCACTAGTTGCAGATTTTTTTATTTTATTGCTTTTTACAGCACCTGCAACCTGAATAGCTCCGCCGTATAAAAGAAATTTTTCTGTTAGTGTAGTTTTTCCCGCATCGGGGTGACTAATGATAGCAAATGTTCTGCGCCGCTGTATCTCTGATTGTAAACTCATAAAGTGTGCAAAGATAAACCACAGATTATTGTGATTAATCTAATGAACGCAGATTACCGGGATAAAAAGGATTTAACTGAAGTACGTAATGCATATAATGTACTTTATTAATAATAAAATTTATCATAAAAAAATATCAGGTATGTTCTATTCTCTGTGATGCAGAATCATTATGCGCATTTACATCAATACTTAATGATGCTTTTGCCAAACCAAATAGAGGCATATTACTGTAAATGCATTCATAATTTCCACCCTGAATTTTATACGTTTCATGCCATACTCCAACATCTCCTGTTCCTTTTATTTTTTTATTGAAAGCGACCCATGCGGGGTAATGATTTTTCTCAGGATTCCTAGCATATACAGTTAAGTGTTCAAAACTTTTCCAGTATTGTACCATAATAGTTGTTTTACCAAACCATGACTGTGCTCCCAGAAAACCCGAATCAGGATTCTGATATAATTCATTTAACATTTTAGGCATGGCCATTACAACAGGAAACCATTTATTTATTTTATAAAATTTATTTATGCGCATGCCAATAAGGAATACTACGAAATCCCCTTCAATTTTTGCTGTTGTGCGTTTATTAATTGTTGCCATATTTTATTAACAATGATAAGCAGGTTATCTAAACAATATAATTTAAATTGATGAACGGGAATTTGTAATAGTTGAAACAATTAAAATACAGGATGAAATAAATCATGCTTTCGCCCGCATACGATTATTTTGTTATTAATTAGAGGAAGGTAAAATGCCTGAAATGGTTTAATATTTTTTAAAGATTAAAACGTAAATCGTAGAGATAAAAATAATTGGAAATATGACCACTGATAAAACGTTTAGTATAATGCCAACTATAATGTAAAAAATAAAAAGTAAAGTATTTTTTATGAAATTTTCATTACCTGTTTTATAGTTATTTAATAATAATTGTTTTCGGATATCATTTATCTTTATGTCTAACCAATACTCAGCAGGTAATTTATCTCTATAAAGATTTAATGTTTTACGCCCTTTCATAAATTCCCTGAAAACTCCTTTAGGATTAATAATCATTCCGAGTAGAAGCCCAAATATATTAATATAAAATGCAGTCCAATATTTTTTGCAGCCCGAACCAATTTCCCAGGCGGCAATTTCTGTTTCTCCTTTTAATACACTTGGATAGCCGGTGACTAAATGATGTATATCATGTTTAAGAACTGCTTTTCTTCTTGCATCAAAATTTGGAAAATAGAGTGAGAATGAATTACTCATCTCCACTTTTACGAAAGGGTTACTCTGGCCGCCGTCGCTTTCTAATCCATACTTTTTATAAAAGTCAGGCAATAATTCCCGTGGAGTGTTTTCATTTATATCTTCCATTTTCAATCATACAAAATATTTCATTTGGCAAATTAATTTTCTATTCTATCATTTCGCCCGCATGCGATTATTTTTTGGATTATGCTCCAATTCAACTAATCCGAGAACTTCCATTAAGGGCGGAACATACATACCAAATCTTCCCTTGAATCCTTTCTTTAATCCGTACCATCCGCCAACGGGGTTTTTTGCTGATCTTGCCCATGCTTCAACTGTTCCTTCCTTTGCAGGTTTTTGTTCATCGGCACTTCCAAGTTCTATCCAGTCTTTATGTTTTTTCAGCATTGCATGACAGTCATCTATACAGCGCCACATATAATGTAAAGTTGTGCTTCCTACTTTGCAAACAAGAATATCATCTTCTTTATACATGATATATTCTGAGGTGCCGGGAGGTGTTTTCAATTTCCAGGGATTTTCTTTTGTGCCGGTTGTTGAAGTTGATTTTGCCATAAGATAATTTATTGCAACGTAAAAATAAATATTAACCTTTAGATTTATTTGCTATACAATTTTATCAATTTATTTTTATAATCTATTATTCCCTTATACTTTAGCAATATATCTCCTCCTATAATAACAATAATAGGATCAAGTCCTGCCTGCTGATATGCTGTATTTATCATCGAAAGATCAAGCAGCCCAAATTCTTTTTTGGGAATAATAAAATCCCCTATCTGAATATTCGGAATAGTTATGAAACTGCTTTTATCATAAGTTGCACCTAATCCTGTTGTGCTGTGTTTTGATTCAACAACATGTAATTCAGAGAAATGCTTTTCAACATAAGTTTTATCAATTACAGATTTTGAAGCACCCGTATCAATAAGATAAGTAACTTTTTTTCCTCCAATTTTCCCTTTCACAAAAATGTGTGATCCGCCCGGTGGAATTTTCTGTATCTTAAGTTTTATGTTCATTATAGTGCTTTTCCTTAATTCCTCAATTAACTTTTCTCTCAAAACAACTTCATATTATCTAACACATCCATTACTTCTTTTACAGCGGAAGCACTTGAATTTAACAAAACCATTTCATCAGCATTTAATTTTAATTCAATTATTTCTTCAATTCCATTCTTTCCTAATTTTACCGGCACTCCAAGATAAATATTTTTAAATCCGTATTCACCATTTAATAAAACACAGCAAGGGAAAACTCTTTTTTCATCTTTAATAATTGCCTCCACCATTTGTGCTGCCGCAGCCCCAGGAGCATACCATGCACTTGTACCCAATAAATTCACAATTTCACCACCGCCTTTTTTTGTGCGCTCAATAATTGCATTTAATTTCTCTGCATCAATCATTTCTGTTACCGGAATTCCTGAAACAGTTGTATATCTCGGAAGCGGAACCATAGTGTCACCATGTCCACCGAGTAATAAGGCCTGTATATCTTTTGGCGAAACATTTAATGCTTCAGCAAGAAATGCACGGTATCTTGCTGTATCAAGAATTCCCGCCATACCGAAAACTTTTCTGCTGTCTTTTTTTGCAGCAAGATATGCGCAATAACACATTACATCCAGCGGGTTACTCACAACAATAATAATTGCATCCGGCGAATGTGCAATCACATTTTCAGTAACTGATTTTACAATGCCAGCATTCACACTAATAAGATCATCACGGCTCATTCCGGGTTTTCTGGGCAAACCTGAAGTAATTACAACAACATCACTATTTGCAGTTCTTGCATAATCATTTGTTACACCTGTGGTTTTTGTGCTGTAATTATCAATAGGGGCTTGCTGCCATGTATCAAGGCTTTTGCCTTCTGCAGTCCCTTCCTTAATATCAAGAATCACAATTTCACTTAAAAAATCCTTGTGTGCAAGCACATTTGCCACAGTTGCACCAACATTTCCGGCGCCGATAACAGTTACTTTATTCATGCTTTTGTCAATTTTCGGGGGCAAAGATAATTTTCTTACCCTGAACTAAATATTGTGGATATGGTTTTTGATGAGGCAGCCCTAAATTACTAACTTTGCATCAACATAACTACAATGAATATAATGAAAAAACTGTTTCTATCAATTTTATTAATTCTACCCTTCCTGTCTATTGCGCAAAATTATTGCGGTACTCTTCAAACTGAAGAGCAATTAACATGGCTAAGGGATTTTCAGGCTAATTATACCGGTAGTGATTTTAGAGGAGGTGATACATATTATGTTCCGCTTAAAGTACATATTGTAGGAACTGATGAAGGAACGGGATATATGAATGCTCAAACTGTGATGCAGGATATCTGTGATCTGAATGATAAATTTGCTGCAACAGGATTTCACTTTTATCTATTTGAAGGAATAAATTATATAAACAATGATGATTATTATAACCATGACTGGGATGATGGTTATTTAATGATGGTGAATAATAATGTAGCTAATGTTTCAAATATGTATTTTGTAAATGACCCTGTAGGCAATTGCGGATATTTTTCTTACGGTGGAGATGCTACAGCAATTAATAATGATTGTGGGGGTATAGGGAATTCAACTATTGCACATGAGTTAGGGCATTTCTTTTCTTTGCCACACACATTTTATGGATGGGAGTGGGGAGAACCTGCAGCAAGCGACCAGGAAGAAGTGGATGGTGACAATTGTAATTCGGCTGCTGACGGTTTTTGTGATACACCACCTGATTACGCTCCGTTCAGATGGAATTGTTCTTCGCCTCCTGATTATACTGATCCTGACGGAGTTGAATTTACGCCTGACGGAACATATTATATGAGTTATTCAAATGATGCCTGTACCGATAAATTTAGTGAGGAACAAATGGACGCAATGCGGGGGAATTTAAATGGGCCAAGGAATAATTTATCAGATCATCCTGCGGTTACATTTACTGATGTTGATTCAACTGCATTGATTGCTCCTGAGGATGGTGCCGTACATCAATATCCAAATTATACCGTATTGAAATGGAAAGCTGTTGAAAACGCTGAAGGTTATGTTTTGCAAATTGCATATACTCCTACTTTTTCCGCAGTTAAATATGATATATTTACTACAGATACCTTTTTTCTTGCAACAGACCTTGCTGCGGAATTTAATTATAAATGGAGAGTAAAAGTTCTTGGTGAAGCAAATACCTGTGAGCCCGCAGGAAATTACAGGACATTTGAAACTGGCGCTGAATATCTATCTGCCATAGATGAAAACAATTTAGTATTTGATCAATTTATTGTGTATCCAAATCCAACTAATAATACAGAAATGCTGCATGTTGACATTTCTTCTGCAGTTACTAAAGATGTTCTTTTGCAGATTACAGATATGACCGGAAAGGTGATGTATGCAGAGAATTATAAAATAGCAACTTCAAAACAAACTTTAAATATACCTGTACAAAAATTTGCTGAAGGGATTTATTTAATGCACGTGAGTGATGCAACAAATATACAGGTGCAAAAAATAATTATTACGAAATAATACTTGAATTTAGTTTTATACAAGATGCTCTCTTTAACCGGGGAGCATTTTTATTTTTAATAAGTGCTTTGTATTTTTTGAAACTTTAAATCTTTCATCCTGCCGCAATCCTACAAGCCAAATAATCCTGTCGTCATTCAATAAAACAAAAGTATTTTCTTTTTCATGCAAATTCACTTTCATATTCGTTAAAACATCACTCACTTTTTTCTTTGCAGGCTTCAGTGCCGGGTTGGTTTCTCCTCCAACAGTTTTTGCAGGTTTCTTATACATACCTATAGGGTAGAAGTAATCCCCTTTTTTCCAAACCCTTAATGTGAGAGGAAATGAAATTTTATCAGTATCAAAATAGGCAATATTGCCTGAATCATTAAACTTTATTGGTGATGCAATTTTCGAATACTCAAGATGCAGAATAAAATTTTTAGCAGTAACATGTTTATTATCCTTTTCAATTATAATATGTTTTGAATCCTCCGTGTTAACAGATGTGATGATGAGAAATTTCCTGTCAACTATTAATCTGTGTGTTGAACTAAAGAACTGTTTGCCTGAACCAAACAGATTCTCA
>JACMJP010000040.1 GCA_014380545.1 Chitinophagales bacterium
ATACTGCACAGTATCTGCAAATTGGTCTATTCAGTATGCCTGCACCTTTATCTTTAAGGATTTAATTTTCCTTCCACACTGTCATCCATTGTTTTTCCTGTAATAACGGAGGTGAGCATTTTAATTAACGAAACCATTTTATTATGTTTCGTATCCCAGTAATATGCATCTTCAGGTATCACTTTTATCACAGTAATATCCGGATCATCTTTACCACCCTGAAACCATGTTTTAACCATTGGGTTCCACAATTTTTCGATTAGCTCTTTATCCGTTGATATTTCCGCTTTGCCGTAAACGGATAAATATTCTGCGCTTCCCTTATTAGAATAGAACAACTGAACAGTATTGTCATATTCAATTTGTTGGTTTTTATCGCTGTTTCTGTCGCTGAAAAAATAAATACAACCATTTTCGTCCACATCAGCCGTTGACATGGGCCTGCCGTTCAAAGGTTTGGTATTTAGCTCGGTAACGAAAAAACAAAAGTCAGCATCCTCTGAAAGTTTTTTTAATTTTTCAATTGCTTCACTATTCGAAAGATTTTTGATGTTATCATCATTTGTTCTCATAATATTTCTTAATTAAGTTTTAAATTGTTTATTATTTAATTTGTCAGGCTCTTATATTCAATTAGCATACCTTTCATTATTTTGTTTTATCCCACTTCTTTATGAAATAAAAAAAACAAAATGATACAATTTTTCCCCGACCAATGAAATTAATGCCTGATATAAAATATTTCTAAACAGGTACGTACAAATATTGGATCTGAAACAGGTATTCACGATCACCGGTACTACAATGAAAGGAATATTATTTGTTTAATGCGTTCAAATGAAAAAAAGTATTTTATTAATTTGCCTGTTTTTCATAATTATTCAGGGCATAGCACAATCAGAAGATAATAAACTGAACAATCTTGGTTTGGTTGGAGAGCTGACATTTTATAAACAATCTGCAGAAAACCATGCGATCAGAATATTTAATGATAAGGTATTAAGTGATGAACAAAAAAGCATCTTACTTACAAAATATAACCGGGTGAGAGTGCTTAATGATCAACTTATTCTGCAGCTTGTATCTGACCTGCTTAAGAAAAAAAGAACATCTTATTTTAAAGACATTGATGCATATTTTTATTATGGTAAGAAGCAAAACAATAAAAAGGTAAAAATGTTTATTACTAACTGGAGCATATATACTGAAGCATATCATGACATGATCTCTTTTCCTGCCAAACCATACATGGATAGCCTTATTGCGGAATATTCTGACCTTAAACTAGAGAATATAGATATTGATAAAGCCAATAATAATACATCCGGCAATATTAAAGTAAATCCTACTGATCCGCTTGCAACAGTGGGCTCCCTCTTTAGTATTTATAAAAATATAAAAGCAAATAATTTACAGAATGCAACAAATATTGTAGAATTATTATATACACTTCGACTTCCGGATGCTTCCCAATTAATTGCTGATGAAAAAGAACTGCAGGAAACGAAAATGGAACCGGATAAATAATTATTATTGGAAAGCGGGGTCAAAAAAACAACATCACTTCTTTATACATTTGTATAACAGAATTGAAATGCCTAAATGAAAAATCCTGCACTATGGACCAAAGCTGAGCTTTATGCACACCTGCAACATGCTATTGATATTGAATTCTGGACCATTCCGCTTTATCTTACTGCACTCTATTCCATCAAAGGTTTAAAGGAACTCAAACAAAAAGATTATCCTGATGCGGCAAAACTCATTCAATCTGTAGTGATACAGGGAATGCTGCATCTTGAACTGGTTTGTAATATCAGTAATGCGCTTGGATAC
>JACMJP010000279.1 GCA_014380545.1 Chitinophagales bacterium
AAACCAATCTTTGGCTATGCAAATAAGAGAATTATTTTTGAATATAACAAGGATAAGTTCATACTTAGTGTTTTTATCACACTTACAGCTTATGATCAGCCATCAATAAACGAAAATTTTGCTACCTGGAAAACATGAAAACAAAAGGGCAATAGTTCGTCTATCGCCTGAAAAGCAAATGTGCAGCTTATTTTTTATTGAACTGGTATTGTACGTCTTGGGATAAAGAAGAAAGATTTTGATAATGATTGATTTTTCTCTGGAACGATTAAGGTGTTAATTTTCCCGTTAATCTCAATAATTCAATTTCAGAGGCTTTTGCGTTATACAGAATTGTTACATATTTATAATTTACATCTTCGAAAACCTGTTGTGCTTCCCGCAATTCAATGATGGTAGATTGATTTAATTCATAACGCTCAAGTTCAAGATCAGCATGCAGTTTTGCGAGGGTAAGATTTTCTTTTCCCAGTTCAAGTTGTTTTAAATTATTTTCATAAGAGATCCATGCTTTGTATAAGGATGCATCAAGGTCACTCAATAAATTTTCCTGCTGGAGGCGTAAATTTTCGGTGTTTAATTGAGAAACTTCATATTGTGATTTATATATGCCTGCATTATAAATAGGGACATTTAATGTAACTCCAATATACGGACCATAATTTTGATTCACCAGAAAAAAGCCTGCATCACTGCGATTAATTAAATAATCGTATCCACCAATTAAAGCTACAGATGGTAAACGATAACTTTTTGTTTCTTTTTCTGTCCATGCAGATGCTTTCACAGCATAATTTAACGCAATAAAAGAAGGATTTTCCAAAAGCATATTTTTCATCACATCATAATTAATTGTGCCGTTAAGAATAATTGTATCTTCTATTGTATATGTTGAATCCGCAGGGAAATTTAAAATATTGTTCAGGTCGGTAATTGCCTGACTAATAATTAATTCCTGTTCCGCAGTAGCCTGCCTGCTGTTATTCATATCAATTTGGGCAAGATACACTTCATTATTTGCTGCAAGTCCCGCATCTTTTCTCGATTGCGCAATGTCAAGACGTTGCTCCGATAATTTTAATGATTGTTGTAAAGCAGATAAATACTTTTGTTGGGCGATAACATTAAAATATTGAAACTGCATTGCAGCAATTGTATTCTGAATTTGCGCATTCAAATTATTTTCACCTTCAGCAAGCAATTCTTCCATTTTATTTTTTGTTGCATATATTCTGAATCCATTAAATAAGGGGAACTCAGCAGCCAATCCTAAACTTAAACTGTTGCTGCCTGCTCCTTTTTGATTTACTTCGCTGCCGTTACTATATTTTTGATTTACATTATTGAATTCCTGTATATCACTACCCAAGAGATTTACAGTTGGAAGAACTGCATTTTGTGAGGCATTATAATTTATTTCGTCAACACTATAATTATTTTTTTCAATTAATATCTCGTAATTATTTTTTAAAGCAGCAGCAACCGCATCACTTAATAATAAGGTTTGCTGGCCAAATAATTTAACCGAAGATATAAGCAGAAGAATAACTATTGCATGTTTATTCATGTATCGTATTCGCTTCTTTTAAATCATTATCAAAACTATCTTTTACTTTTTTATTCCCTGAAATAAATGTGTACATAGCAGGGATAACAACTAATGTCAATATCAGCGAAAAGACAATCCCACCCACTACAACAATTCCCAAAGGAATTCTGCTTGTAGCTGCTGCACCAAGACTTAATGCAATAGGTAATGCACCGAGCGATGTTGCAAGACTTGTCATTAATATGGGCCGTAATCTTTGTGTCGCTGCTTCAATCACTGCCTGCCTTTTATTCATTCCTGCTAATTGTTTTTTATTTGCAAATTCAACAATTAAAATTCCATTCTTGGTAACTAAACCAATTAACATGATCATTCCAATCTGCG
>JACMJP010000280.1 GCA_014380545.1 Chitinophagales bacterium
TCAGCAATAACATCATAACATGCTTCAAAAGGACCGGGGGATAAAGTGGGTGAAGGAATTACATTCACCACCTGGTAAACAGTATCCCGCATATCGCATATATCATGAATAATGGAAGTGTAAACAGTAGTATCATTTGGAAAAACAAAAACAGTATCAGCAAAAAGTCCGAGTTCTT
The DNA here is from genome assembly GCA_014380545.1 of Chitinophagales bacterium. GTDB lineage: Bacteria > Bacteroidota > Bacteroidia > Chitinophagales > BACL12 > JACMJP01. Next base: position 179 of record JACMJP010000280.1, read on the forward strand.
CCCATTCATAAGTATAAGGCGGCACTCCCCAGATACCAGTTGCAGAAAGATCAATTGTATCGCCCTCGCAAATTGTGAATTCGGGAAATAATTCACTTTCAATATTATTTTCTTCAACAGTTTTTCCTTCAATAGTAATTACCCAACTGTCGGTAGGCATAAAATGACAGGTGATATCGCAAGGAGGTTTTGTGCAACTGCACATGAAAGTGCGCATTTCAAAAGTAAATTCATAATCTTCACACTGTGGCGGAATACATGCAATGGTGTTGAACATATCGAGATCAATTCCATAACAAGTGCCGGCAGTATCACCTGCAGGAGGCAGACATGTCCAGTATGATGTTGGTGATGGTGAATCATCGCATGGACCGAGAATTCTGAATGCTGCTTCTTTCATTAAACAATCCGTTGTAAAAAAACATCCGAAGTTTTGCGAATAATAAGTGCCGTCAAAATATGCTGCGGTTAAAGTTGTTTTTCCGGGAACAGTAATGTCTAAAAAATAATCGCAATAATCATCTGTATCAAAACAGGCAGCATTAAATTCAAAACCAATATCACCTGCTGTATATGTTGCTTCACCAATTAAAGTTGGATCAATAATTACCGGATAATTTCTTTCTTCGCTTAATAACCATTTTGTTTCAACAATGATCTGTAAATAATAACCATCATCACCTGGAATTAAATTATAACTGATGGCATCATATTGTTCTTTATTGTGAAATTTTGTTTTTACATTATCAAGGATCAAAGGTTTTTGTATAGTAAGTAATTTTAAAGATGCTTCATTAAATAAACTGATATTTCCTTTCCAAAATCCGTTCGGCAAGTAATACCCGTTTACATCATCTTCTTTTAATGAATACCCTGCAGGAAGTGGAATAAAATCTTCAATTACCAAATAGTTTGAATTTTCAACCACACTTTTATCTTTAATAATAAAATTTGTTTTTATTGCTCCTTTTCGCACAGAGATTTCACAATCTGTTTTTGAAAACAGATCAGTAATATATGCACCATCTTTTCCGGCTGTATAATTTGAATAATCAGGATGGTATTCAGAATTCAGAGAGTGCTCAACACTACTTGTATAAAATAATTTCAGTTGATTATTGTATTTGAATTCTAATTTATCAGCAAGTGTGATGGAAGTGTATTGATCAATAAAATCAATTTTTGTTGGCAATGGTTGTGAAGCTGCTTCATAAATTCCAGCATCTGGAGTGGGGTATAAATTCCAGTCAATTGCTTTTATATATTCATCAGCATCTTTATAATTAGTTGCGCCATTTGCTTTTTGTATAAAAAATTCTTTTCCGTGGCTTCCATTTTTAATAAAATATCTGCTGTCTGTTGTTCTTTTAGCAAGGTCTTCATAACAATCTTCACAGGGGGCGTTATAAGGCAATACTCCGAATTCAGGATGCTGCAGGTTTTTTTCTGAAGTATTTTGGATGAGCTCCTGCGAAATGCTTTTTTGTTTTGGTAAAAAGGAATGATAATCATTTTTTTTCACCTGCATTTGCTGTTGTGCAAATGCTGCTTGTATACATAAATAAAGAATTATATTGAGGAATATATGCCGCATGAATTGTTTATAAAGATAATTCAAATTCCATAAGCCGGGAAAAACTATTGTAATACTTTATCAATAATAACAACATCGGGGTCATTTTTAATGTACGGTGGCAGCAATTGTTTGCCGTGATCAGTAAAAGCTGCTATCTTATAACCTGCTGCTTTTAATCCGTTATATGCAGGTTCATCCGGCCACCAGCCGTAAACATTTTGATTAGAATAAAACATTGCCTCAGCAGTCTCAACGCTATTGCCGTTAAGTACAACATAGTTGCCGTTTAAGTATGAATCTAAGCTTTTGTAAATAGTTGTATTGTTTATTTTATTTTTTTTATTCTCAACATTATAATCAGAATGGCCTTTAAAATGTGATTTATTCAACCTTAAATATTGAAGGTTCATAAAACATGTAATAAATAATAAACCACTTAATATAATAACTGCTTTGTCTGTTGGAAACTTTTTTAAGAGGAAGCTATGAAGGTAGTCGAAGTTCAAACCTATAATTAATAACACAAAGGGTGAAATAATATAAACATAACCAGCGGCTTTGGTTGCAACAACAACTGAAAAGAAAAAATAGATAATAAAAATTGCCGAAGACAAAATGATCTTATATTCTTTTTGGATCTTGTTTCTCAACATCAATAATATGCCAGACAATATGATGGGAATTCCTAATAAACTATATTGGGTATTTATGTATTTGAGATAAATAAATATATTTCCTGTATGGCCTTCCAATGCTTCAGTGATATGTCTTCGGTTAAATTCATAAACATATTTTGATTCTTCGGGAAATGTTTTTATAATATAAACTTGCCAGGGAATAAAAATGATAGATGTAATCGTAAGCGGAAGAATCATCTTTAATAATTCATGAAAATATTTTTTGTAGTTATTCTGAAGTAAAATACAAATACTCCAGCAGCCATAAACTAATACTCCAATAAGCCATTTTACTAAAATTGCACAACCTGAAAATATACCGAGTAAGATCAGCCAGTATTTTTTATTTGAGTGATAATATTCTAATAAGCACCAGATTGAAGCAGTTACATAAAAACCCATAGCAACATCATTGTGGTCCATTCCAATTGCACCGCAGGTCTGTTCAATTGAAAAAAAAGAAAAACAAAAAAGGAATGCTGCGCTAAAACCTGCAAGGGGTTTATTAATTACAATCCCAATGCGAAAAATGATGAGTGATAACAATGCACACATCAATGCACTTGGAAAACGGACAGCAAATTCATTTACACCAAAAACCTTCATACTTAAAGCCATTTGCCATAGAAATAATGGTTGTTTATGAACCCAGATATGATTATCCCACCAATCCTGATAATTATATGGAAGCAAAGCATCAATTCTCAGCATAGGCTTAAAGGGATCACTCATCATATTTTTTGCCACAAGAGCATGAAACCTTTCATCCCAATTGTGTAAATATGGATCCTGCTGATTATAATATAACCGTATGCATAAAGTAGCAGTAAATAAAAATAAAATACGTAAATAAATTTTTTTTTCTGAAGAAAGTAAGAATCGCAAGTATGGAAAAACAAATACATAGAATGAATAAAGCAACAACCTCAATTTCCATCATTCAATAATTTTATATTTCACTTTCGCTTCTTCCCTGCTGCAACTATTAAAATGCCACCATTCATTCTCAATCATTTTAAATCCGGCATCAAGCATAACAGCTCTTAATAGTTTTCTGTCATCAACCTGTTGTTGTGTAAGTTTTCCTTCTGCTAAAAATCTATTTTCCAATTCCGGTCTTGCAAGCTCACCAATGTAGTCGTAAATAGTACCCATGTCTAATGCCTTACCTTTCTTATTACAAATTGTAAGATCCACTGCGGCGCCGTAATTATGCAAAGAGCCATTTTGCGGGTTCGATATAAATTTTGTTTTTTCTTCAAGCGGTAACTTTAAACTATCCCACATCATCTGCTGAATGCTTCTTGGGCGCACACAATCATATACCAATAAAGTATAATCAGGGCGTTTTTCTTTCAGTAATTTGTATGCTTTCGCAAGTTTTTCTGCTACATCTGGTTGCAGATACGCCTTTGTAAAGTCACCGTACATATCCATTTTCATGAAATTATCTGTAGTTGAATATTTCAGCTCCACCTTAATTCCCGGCTCAATCGTTTGAATATCTACCAAACCTGCATCAATTAATGCCTGCTCCAGTTTTGAAACTTCATTAGCTGAGGTTGGTTTCTGAACCCTGGATTTTTCGGTATCTTCTTTTGCGTCGCTGGTTTTACATCCACATGTTTGTATGAAGGTGAAAACTATCGCTGCATAAGTGAAAATCTGTATCATCTTTTTCATTCCTGATCAAAATTCGGAATTCAGAAGGGAATTTTCTACACTTTCCTTTTACTTTTCACGATCAGCCCCTACCTTTGCGGCGGAATTGAAAACAGGTCATGTCGCATACCATTAAAAAGTATCTTTTTCTTATTTTTCTTAGTGTTCTTGCTATTTTAAATACACAGGCATTTGCAGCATCTGAGGGTGAATTTGATGCTAAAGAATTTGCACTTCATCATATTGCTGATGCAAATGAATGGCATATTGTGGGCAATTTTGTAATCCCGCTCCCTGTAATTGTGTATCATCCTGAAAAAGGATTGGATGTTTTTATGAGCAACAAATTGCCGGAAGTTCATCATGAAGAAATTTCTGCAGAACATGATACAATCCATTCTTCAATTGGAAACAATCATCAAACACTTTCAGATGATCACACTAATCATCATGAAGCAGATAGTTACCACGGATATGTAATGAATCATGGCAGGGTGACAACAATAGATGGTTCCAAATTTTATGATCTTTCTATCACTAAAAATGTAGCAACCTTATTAATAGTGGCTATTTTATTAATTTTAA
>JACMJP010000281.1 GCA_014380545.1 Chitinophagales bacterium
AGGTCAATTTCCTCTCAACAAGTATCAGGCAGTCAATCTGCCATTGACATTAAAAGCTTAAATGCCGGAATTTATTTATTTGAATTAATAGGGGAGGGAGTGGAAACACAAATTCAAAAGGTAGTTATTGAATAATATGAATCTATTTATTTATTCCCGCAGGGCAAATAATCAGGAAACCCTGCGGTTCAATTAGCAACTATTCCTTTATTATTACCCTGTCCGTTCCATCAAACTCAGGAGCCTGAATAGATAAAACTTTTAGCGGAGTAGCAGAAGTTACGCTCACAGAATGCGGGGTGTTTTCAGGTATTATAAGCCAGGTGCCTGCGGAAATTTGCATCCATACATCACCTATGCTTATGTTGGCAGTTCCTTCCAGCACATATATCTGTTCGGTGTGCGTAATATGTTTGTGCAGGGGCACATCCCGCTTTATCCAGATAACAAAAGCGGTAACAGAAGAATCGCTGTAAATCTTTTTAGCAAGAACGTTTTCATATTCCTGGTCTGCAATTAAAGTTTGCAGGTTAAGCATTTCAGGAAATGTTTGTGCCTGTGCGGAAACGACAGATTGCAGTCCACAAAACAGGAAGCAGAACAAAACAACTCTTATTGCTTGCATAAAAAATATTTCAGCAAAAATAAAAATTATTGCCGGCGGGCATGCGCAAAAAAAAGTGGCAGATAAGGAAACTGCCACTCTTTACTAATCCTTAAAATATAGTTGAGGTTAACTTGCTTTGGATAGCGATGGGTTAGGTTTGTTTTTTAACCTGTTTAATACTTTCTCCCACAATACTTCATACGGAATTATTTCCCAATCATTCACATGGCTGCTGCCATCGGGGCTTCCTTCCGCAAGCTTCCGCTGAAATTTGAGCGCCATTTGTTTTGTGCGTTCATATTTAAAGTCTTCTTTCTCCATAGTAAGCAACATTTTCAGGAAACAACTGCTGCGGTATGCATCGTCTTTGCGCAGATACCGGCTGCAATACACACTTAGTGCTTCCGAGCGGTTAATAATTGAACCGTGATCGCCTTTCTCCAGCATATATAAAACCTGTATCACCAAAATGGCAACATTATATCCTTTCTTATCTTTTGTGAACCTTGGTACTTCGTTCAGGAATTTCAATAACCTAAACTTGCGGCGGTTGGCATCAACAAGCAGATCTTTATTCAGATTCTCAGTCTCAAAAACATAATTAAGATATGCTTCAAATATTTTCCATTTTTCCTGTCTTTCCTCGCTGGTGAATGGGAAACGTATATGATTTACAACCTTCAGGAATATACCTGCAGCGTTCATATAGTTTTCCGTATGCATGGCCAGCAGGAAATAATATTCAAGAAATACAAACCAGTTGTTGCTTCCCTCCTGGAATAACTCAAGACATTTTTCTGCATTTTTCTTTCCGCTTGCATAGTCTCTCAGTTGCAAATAACAACTGATCCTGGTGAGGGCAAGGGTAGCATGGCGCATCTTCTGGTTGAAAGCTTTATTATCATCAAGATATTTTTCAATCTCCTCGCATACTACAAGAGTGCCTTTGTAATCTCCCCTTAACTGAAATGTAAGAATCTTTATTTGATACATTGTATAATGCAGAGCATAAGCATCGCTCAGCTTACACAATTTGATTACTTCAGTTAAATAACCATCTGCTTTTTCCGCCAGTTCAATATCAATACCGGAACCGGTAGCAAAACTGATAGTCAGTTTTTGATACATTTCTTCAGCAGCAATTTCATGCTCCAGGTCTTTCATACTCTTTCTTATCAGTTCAGCATATTTCTCATATTCTTTTTCATCACCAACTAAACTGGCGTTACTCATCATTATTCTTGCACAGTTAAGAATAATATCACTAAAACGGAAGTTTTGAGCTACAGTAAGTGTTTTCGATGCAATTTTAACTGCGGAGTTTCTTGCACCACTGCCTAAAAGTATGCGCACAAGGCTCCAGTTCTTATTACATGTATAATATGCACTGTGATAATCAGAGAACGAAGGATCGTTTGCATCAAGAAAGAAAAGGGTATTTAATAACCTCTTTGTGAAACGGGATTTTAGCTGTCTGTATTTGTCGTCTAGTGGAGTAGCATCATATAATACCTTTGCTGCCTCCTCATCAGTTTTGAACTTTTCATGAATAAGTCCTTCATAGAACTCATTGAACTTGCTGTCCTTCTTATTAAGCAAGCTTTTATCGAAGATCTCAATCTTACTGATCCTCTTTTTGGTCACAATCTTACTTATCTCAATTAAAGTTTTCATATGTAATGTCGATTAAACTGTTTTTGTGCTAATGCTAATTTGAACCTTAGACGTTGTTAAATATTTAAACGTTGTCACAAATATACTCTATGTTCTGATATAAACAAAATTTATTTTAAAGGTGAAAACAATATAAAACCTTTACTGGCATTGTATACAGAGTAAAACAGGTAATATATTGACTTTTTAATAAAAATGTCACACAATAACATGATAATTTATATTTTTTTATAAATGAATACATATATAGATTAATTTTGAACATCATGTATAGGTTTATTTCAAATACCACTGGGTCACGGAATTGAATTTACTGTATTGGCAGGGTGAGGAAACCGCCATAATTTAGCATCATCAAACAAAAATTCTTAACCCAAAATTCTACCGTTATGATAAAAATGTTTACAAAAATTCCCGTTCAGTCGATAGTAATAGTTGACCCGGACGAATTATAAGATAGTTGGTTTGTTTCATAAATTAGGTTCACGACAAGAAAGAGTCCCGCCCGGGACTCTTTCGTTTTTTTATGAATTAGCTATCTAAAACGATCACTAATACTAATAGGATAGGTAAGAGTAAGGCAAATATACTTATTACTGGATATTTAATTTCTTCTTTACTAATTCAAGGATATTATCTCCATCAGGGGCATAAACAATAGCTCCCGTGCTTGAATCAAGCACATGCGTATAACCATTTTCTTTAGCAACATCTTTTACTGCCTGTGTTGCTTTGTCTAAAACAGGCTGATATAATTCAGTTTTTTTCTGATTTACTTTATCCTGCGACGATTTTTCGTAATCCTGAATTCTCTTTTCAAGGCTTTGCAGGTCCTGAACTTTAGCTTCGTAAGCTATCTGGCTCAGCGTTGTATCGTTTTGGAGAATAGTAGCTTGTTTCTGATATTCTATTATATATTCTTTATACTGTGCGTCGAGCTGCTGTGCTAAAACCATTAGCTGATCATCTGCTGCTTTGGTTTCGGGCATTAAACTCACAAGCTCAAGAGAGTTGATATAACCAATCTTTACAGTTTGAGAAAACAAAAGTGAGCTTAAACAAATAGTGATAATAAGTAATGTAATTTTTTTCATAGTTAAATTTTTCAAAAAATGAATGGCAAAGATATAGATTTGAAAGCAGTTGACAATAGGTTTATCTGTCAGCAATACCGATTACTACCAAAGCAATTACAGGCAAGGGAATATTGCCTTCAATTTCCCATTGATGAGAAGTGTCGTAACTCCACATAGGTCGCATTGTAGTTTCTTCCAGAATAAACATTTTATCGGGATTACTGTCCCAGAAGGGTTTTAAAATATTACCGTCCCATGTCCACTGGTTTTGTGAGGAATTATCCCAATAAGGTTTAAGAATGGAACCATCCCATACCCATTCACTTTGCGGATCAAGACTCCAGGAGGGTTGCAAATATTTGCCATCGAACTTCCATTCATCTTCCGGGCGATTTCCCCAGGCAGGCTTTAAAATTTTTCCATCCCACACCCATTCATAATAAATATTATTACCGTATTTCTGCTTAATAACACCATTTTGGGATACTGCGGTTTCTTCTTCCGCTAATTTTTGTTCTGCTACTGCATGCACCTGTTCATCCAGTTTATAATGTTTTATATATAAGTATGCTGCAGCAACAATTTGTGTAGATGAAACATTCTTTCCTTCTATAAAACCTATCATACTTTCATCAATCCCATTATACAATAAAATCAATGAATCATTTTTTTGTTCCATGAAAACCAATCTTTCGTAATAAGTATTAATAGGGTAATCACCTAAATAAATTGCACTTTTTTGTGTGATATACTGCACCGTTTTGCTATCCTGCTGATAAACTATTCCTGTTTTTTTACTAAAAACATCTCTTACATCTGCTATCAGTAAAATATTATCTGAATTAATTTCTGTTCCTTTATAAATTATTTTTCCCTGTATTGTATAGGCAATATCATTTTCCGAAATAAAAATTTTATCCCCGTTTATTCTCCCGATTATTGTAACTGAATCAATAAATAAAAGAATATCATTTTGCTGTGCAAGGGTTTTTGCAGACAAACAAAAACAAAATATTATCGCAATAAATACTTTTATCTTTGAAAGAATTTTTTTTATCATACTATGAAAATTAAAGATACGCAATATCGATCCGTCAAATTGCATCCTGATAACGATAAAATAATACAAATAGTTGATCAGCGATGGCTGCCTCACAAATTTATTATTGCAGATTTAAAAAGTGTTAAGGATGTAGAAATGGCTATTAAAGATATGTGGGTGAGAGGTGCTCCATTGATTGGTGCGACAGCGGCATGGGGAATGTATCTTGCAACTTTTGAAATTCCTGCTCAATGCAGCCTTCAATTTTATTTTGAAGATATATATCACAGATTATTAAAAACCCGACCAACTGCTGTGAATTTAAAATGGGCGTTAGATCAAATGATGGATGCTGTTTTAGATAATGACTCAATTGCCGAAACCCAATGGTATGCAAAAACAAGAGCCCAGTTTATTTGTGATGGCGATGTGGAAATAAATAAAAAGATAGGTGAATTCGGGTTAAAGATCATTGAAGAAATTGCAGCAAAAAAAAATAATAAACCCGTAAATATTCTTACACATTGTAATGCAGGCTGGCTTGCAACTGTGGATTTAGGAACTGCAACATCACCATTATACCTGGCACATGATAAAGGAATTAAAATACATGTGTGGGTGGATGAAACAAGACCAAGAAATCAGGGTGCAAATATTACAGCATGGGAATTATTGCAGCATGAAGTTCCGCATACCTTAATAGTTGATAATGCGGGAGGGCATTTAATGCAAAATGGATTTGTAGATGTAGTGATTGTTGGAACAGACAGAACTTCCGTTAGAGGAGATGTGTGTAATAAAATTGGAACTTATTTAAAAGCATTGGCCGCATACGATAATCGTATTCCATTTTATGTAGCTGCACCTTCTTCAAGCATTGATTTTAAAATGCGGGATGCTTTTTCTGAAATTATGATCGAACAGCGCAATGCCGCAGAAGTAAAATATGTTCAGGGTTTACATAATAATGAAATTAAAAGTGTTTTAATTGCACCTTCAGAAACTCCCGCAATAAATTATGCATTTGATATTACACCAGCAAAATATGTTACTGGTTTAATTACAGAAAGAGGAATTTGCCAGCCAAATGAGGAGGATATTTTAAATTTATTTCCTCAAAAGAAATAATCATCTGACCTATTTAAATATAATACTGTATGTCAAATGGAAACCTGTAGCATAAACAATAGAATAAATTACAAGATCAAGTGCATATTCTTTAAATTTTTTCCTTTCTGAAAACTCCAGGCCTCCTATTGTTATTAAATTCGCTTTATTAATTGTTCTGAATAAATGATAAGCATCCGTGCTGAAAACAAAAACTGTAGTTGAACCGGGAAATCTTTCTCCCAATGCAGGGTCTCCGTTTTCATATTTATTTTTCCAGCTTATTGCGGGGTTCCAGAATTCTTCATTTGCACCCGGGAATTTTTTTTGAAATTCAGGATAATGTGCATAAAGCGTTTGTGAAAATCCATCACACATGCCTGATATAAGTGCTACAACAGTCTTTATTTCCTGCCTTGAATTATTATCCCTGAAACCAAGGTCAATTTTTTGTTTTGTATCTGCCTCAATATTTTCAGGAAATGTTTTTGAAATAAAATAATTACCCGTAAATGTGATATTATTTTCTTGTTGTGAAAAAACATTGGTAGAAGTTCCTGCTATGAGGAGTAGTACTATATATGAAAATTGTTTCATAAAAAATATTTATATTTAGTAATAGAAGCTAATAAATAAGTTTATTCAATTATAAAAGTACATGTTTTTAATGTATGATCGCCGTATCCTTATTTTTCATTGTAGTTTTGTTGCAGCATCAGCACTCAATATGATCAATTTACCGGAGGAAGGATACATTAAATATTCAATAGCCTTTCATGAAGAAAAACTTGACAGGGGAATCTGCGATACTGAATTAATTGAATGTCGCAATACACTACATCAACTTAAATTAATTGGAGTTTATCCTGACGGAGTTGGTTATGGAAACATTAGCCGGCGCTCCGGTGAACACAATCAATTTGTAATTTCCGGAACTCAAACAGGAAATATAACATCAGCAACAGAAGATCATTTTAGTCTTGTTTCTCATTTTGAAATAAAAAATAACAGCTTAACATGTAGTGGAAAAGTAAAAGCCTCATCAGAAGCATTAACACATGCCGCATTTTACGAAGCTTATACAAATATAAATGCTGTTATTCATGTACATCATTTTCTTTTATGGAAAAAATTATTGCATATTATTTCTACTACTGATGAAAAGATTCTTTATGGTACACCGGCAATGGCAAATGCGGTAAAACGATTATTGCAAACAGAAAAATTGCAAAAAGAAAAAATCCTTGTTATGGCCGGTCACTCTGAAGGAATATTTACTTTTGGAAATTCTTTACAGGAAGCATTTATTATTTTAATGCAATATTTTGAATCAAAATATTACTGAACAAATAATGGATATCGCACTGAAGGAATAATTTTTTTTGATTGTGCAATTGTATATAATTTCTCAACAGCATTTTTTCCTTCCTCACCAAGATCAACTGTAAAATCATTTACATACAGCTCAATATGTTGTTGCATTACTGATGTTTCCATTTCCTGGGCATGTTCTTTTACATAATTCATTGTTTGCGCCGGGTTTTGTAAGGCAAATTCAACGCTGTTTCTTACAATGCGGTTTATTCTTTTCTGTGTGTCAATGTCAAAATTCCTTTTTATTGCAATACCGCCTAATGGAATAGGTAATTTATATTTGTTCTCCCAATATTCGCCAAGATCAATAATTTTTTGTAGACCCTTTTTTTCGAAAGTGAACCTGTTTTCATGAATAATTACTCCGGCGTCAATTTCATCTTTTAATAATGCATCTTCAATTTTTGAAAAAATTAGCCCTTTTTTTGTGAGTGCTTCAGGAAATGCTACACTCAATAATAAATTTGCGGTAGTAAGTTTTCCGGGGATGCCAATTACACAATATTCAATTTTAGTTTGCGGTATTTTATATTTTGAGATTAATAAAGGTCCGCAGCCTCTGCCAAGTGCGGAGCCGGAGGTAAGCAAAATATATTTTTCTGAAACATAGGCATATGCATGATAGCTGAGTTTGCTAATATCTAATGTTTCATGTAATGCCATTTCATTTAATGTTTCTACATCTTCAAGCATCACATCAAATTCAAATCCTTCCGTATCAATTTTTTTATTTGCTATCGCATCAAAAATAAAAGCATCATTGGGACAAGGTGAGTACCCTAAAGTTAATTTCATATTGCTGATTCTTTAAGGAATTGTTTGATAAATATTTCCAGATTTGCAACAGCCAGGGATATATTCCAGTTCTCTTTATTTCTTTTTTCCATGTAGTTTGAAATACTTCTTATTTGCAGACAGGGGATATTTTCCATTTTACATACATACCCAAATGCAGCGCCTTCCATACTTTCCACCTGTGCATGAAATTTCTCAACTACATTTTTTATAGTTGTATCATTGCCGTGTACTGTATTTACAGTAATTGCTTCCACTTTTTTTATATTCGACAAGCAGGGCAAATTTACTTCTGCATCAAAATGTATTTTGCCATTTTTAAAAGGCAAAGTATTTTCATTCAGCAATCCGATCTCAAAAATTGTTTTAAATACTTCCCCGTCTTCAGCACCGAGATCAGAAAAAAGATCGCTTTTAATTTGAATTACTTCTCCAATTCGCAGGGTGCGATCAAAGGCACCACATATTCCAAAATTCAAAATAAGGTCATATTTTATTTTTAATAAGTGCTTTGTCAGTTGGTAAATGGTTTTCATCATTCCTGCGCCTGTGACAAGAATATTAATATTTATATTCTCTGAGTTTACAGAAAATAACTCCTGTTTATCATACAGAAGTGTTTTATTTTGTGGAAATAATTTCAGAATACCTGAAATTTCTTTCCGTGTTGCAACAACAAATAATAATTTCATAAATTAAATTCAGTGTAAATTTAATTTTCATTTCTTTGTAATTCATTTCTTTTAAACGAAATTTGCCGCACTTAACCCTTATTCATGTCCAAAAAAAATATTGTTGTTTTCATCTTCTATTTTCTTGTTATATATTGTACTAATTCTGCTGTTGCGCAATCACATGCATTAACAGACAGCACATATTTTTTTTCTGATACAAGAGACAATAAATCTTATAAAGTAATTGTGCTTGATGGCAGAGCTTGGATGGCTGAGCCCATGCGTTATAAAACCAGCAATAGTTGGTGTTATGGCGGCAAAAAGAAAAATTGTAAATTATATGGGCGTATGTATACATGGGGTGACGCACAAATTGCATGTCCGCAGGGATGGCAATTACCTTCCAATGAAGAGTGGGAATCTTTAATTACATATTTAGGTGGTGATAAAAAGGCAGGTAATTTTTTTGCAGCCAGAGATACCAGTACTTTTTATCTGACATTTGGTTACCCACCCAATATTTATGGCAGGTTTGCGGATGATGCAAATGAACTTCATTTTTGGAGTACGACACAGTTTAATGATAATACAGCATGGCATTATTTCATTATAAAAGATAAGTTACCACTAATATCATCCTCTTATATATCAAAAAACTACCACCTGAATTGTTTGTGTGTGAAGAATGATGATTCTGTAATGAATGAAGAAAAATAAAATATTTGATTCTCTAATTACTTCTGAAAAAAATATTTTCAGAAAAATAAAAACCATCCGGTTTCAAAGCGGATGGTTTTTTATTTTGAGGTCGGAAGCGGATAGGCTATTCTACTTTCACAGACATGCCCATGCTGACAAATTGCAATGTTTTCAATAGTTACGGCCTTAAGTTGACTTAGTGGATACATAATATAATACCTGAAAATGTAAATAATCCGACCTCAAAAACGCACTCAGTTTTTTTAACTATAGGCTTCCAGAATATGGATCTCTTTTTTTAATTGCTCAATCTGTATTCTTTTCTGTTTAATGAGGGTTTTATTATTGTCTTTGATGAACATATTTTTACTAAAAGGTGGAAGTAAATACCCCGGGTTAATTGCATACTTCATACACAATAAATAAAGCATCTGAATAGTAATAAACCTCTTTTGATTTTTCATTTGAGATACATGCTGCGGTATTACATTTAAACTTTCTGCAAACTCCTGCTCTGTATTTACTTTACCTGTATCAATTAAATGCTCCATTACAGCCAGAAACCGCTCACCTATATAATTTAATACTTCCTTTGTTTCTTTTGGGTAGTAGGGCATGTTATTTAATTGTGTATTCTACGGCTCTCATTTTATTATTTGCCCTTTTCATTTTACTGAACCCTGCTATCTCAGTAAAGAAACCGCCAAGACTTAATGCTCCGCCTGCAATACTTATCCCGAGTATTATATTCGGCTCTGCATCACCGGCAGTTAATACAAACCCAACCCCTGTAACTGCAACGCCTGCAAGTATTAAACCTAATCCGGTTTGAACTGTTGCACTTGCATCATACATATCATCGTAATAATTTGTAACCGGAAATGTTTGATAGCTGCCACTTAAACTTTTAATATTTACAGGGGCAACTTTATATACAGTATCATTCTTTTTGAAATAAACATATTCAGATGTTTGAAATAAAACATCGTGATACATTTTATCATCATTCAAATAAAGTTGGGCATTTACATTAAATGCAAAGAATAAAAGTAAAATTGTTAGCTGTTTCATATTTCCTCCTCCTTCTCTTGTTTCGGCATTCCCAATACATATAAATAACCCAGGAAGGGAGAAAAGCATATTGAAAAAACTATTACAGTTCCGGTGTTTAAGTTCTTTGCCTCTGCAATTAAATAATTTACTCCGCACCACAATAGATATATAATTCCTGCAATTGCGTAAATGTTTTGTTGGCTCATTGAATTTGGTTTTTGGTTATGAAATTATATCTGCAATTTTTTAATAACCCCCTTTATTAAATAAATATCCATTATCTCATCAACAGGAATTTCCATTGCTTCAAATTTCTTTCTATCATCTCTGCGCCTTTCGTCATTTTCACTCACTGCTGATAAATGCCCTTTTATATCGCTCTGCTGCAATCTCTTTATCATCTGGTAATCTTTCGTTCGCACAAAATAAATCTCTCCCCATTGAATTAACTGCTTATTATTTACCCGCCTGCAGAGCACAAGACAACCGTTCTCTATTACAGGGTACATACTATGGCCGAATGCTGTAATAGCAAAGTCACAGTCCTCATAACCTGGAATAATCATACTCCCGTCCGCTTCATTTATATCATCATACATCTGTACGGCCCCGGCACTTCCTTTATTCCTGTATATAGGAATTGCTTTTGTAGGGAGTTTCTTTTCTGTGGCTTTGGATTTATGCAGGTTGGTTACTTCAAAATCTGCTTCTGGTTCATTCACCGTACTATTAACTGCAAAGTCCTTACCTGTAAAGTTAATGTCAAGAAATTTTTTTACCGTCTGTTTTGCCTTCGCATTTAGTTGCGATTTGCCATACCATGTACTTAGCGTTTGCCTTGACACACCAAGCATTTCAGAGAATTGTTGATCTGTATAACCGGCATTTTTTACTGCCTGTTTAAGTTGGTTGCCTTCAGTCATTTTTACGAAATGTGTATAACTTTTTTCTTTACAATTTGCATTATGTAAAGAAATTTACTGTACATTTGCTTTACAATTGAAAAACAAATATATAGTATTTATGATAATAGAACAAATAATACTGAATGAATGGAAGCTGCTTAGAGATCACGGAGATGTAAGTGACATTCAAAGAGAGACAAAAATTAGCAGGGTTACCATTCAAAAGGCCCTTGAAGGCGAAGCGGATTTAGATGTATTTGAAGCTATTAATAAATACTACTCTGCAAAAAAAGAGCGCATTGAAAAATCAAATTCTTCACTATTAAATAACATAGCATGAACTACAACTACCTAAAACTAAACAACAAATCTTTTGAATTTGAAATGGAAAGTTTCGATTCTGAAAAGATCATTTTCTCTTATAGGGAAAAAGAAACTGACGAATGGATAGATGCAGAAATAGATACTTACTTCTTTGAATTATATGCAAAAGAATGGGGCTGGTTTGATTGGAGCAGCGATGTATATTTTCAAACAGATTTAATTCAAACATCATCAGGACGCTATGAAGATTTCCAGGAATACTATGATGCAAACCCTAAAGGAACAACACATGAAGAATTATTAAAATACTTCTTCGCAACAAAAGTATCTGAAACAAAAAAAGAATTAGTTCACAATTAAAAATATAAGCACATGACTATTCAAATTCAAAAAACAACCTCTATCGAATTAAATATCGGCGATTGCTTTCGTAATTGTTTT
This sequence comes from Chitinophagales bacterium, assembly GCA_014380545.1. Taxonomy (GTDB): domain Bacteria; phylum Bacteroidota; class Bacteroidia; order Chitinophagales; family BACL12; genus JACMJP01. The sequence goes on from JACMJP010000281.1 coordinate 11,772, forward strand.
GGAGTTGTAAAAATTTTATCAAATACAAGATGTGTTATTGTTTATGACATAGCTGATGTAAGAACATATCCTGTTTCTATTTTAGATGAAGGAGATGTTACAGATAGAATAACAGAACAAGAATTTAACGCAGCCCTTGAAAAAGTAAAAGATACAGCCGTTTGCAAGCTACAGGAAAATATAGATTTCATTAATTCACTTTCACTTATAACCGCATAAATTAAAACTATGACCGCAATACTCATTATATCCGGAATCCTTGCCTTCATGTTATTTTCTATTCTCTGTATGCGGGGAGCAAAAGAAATTGATAACAACGGGAAACAAATAGCCGGACGGGTATTTTATGACACAAGAGTAAAAAATAATTACAATAAAAAATTAAATAAATAAATCTAACGCTATGAAAAAAATAATCCTTTACGCAGCCCTTGCAATAACAACATTTTCAAGCTGCAAAGTAAATCCTGAAAAATGGAAAGGGCATAAAAATAAAGACACTTATTCTTTTTGTAAAGGCAAAAAATAAATTCACCTAAAATCTAAAAGTACATGGAAAATAAAAATGAAAATATATTACCTGCACTCAATGATCTGTATTCTGATCTTGAATTAGCAGCAAAAAACACAGC
>JACMJP010000282.1 GCA_014380545.1 Chitinophagales bacterium
AGCGCAAAAAGCTGCGCCAAATATTCAGTAAACAAATTATCAATATAACACCTGAGGAAATTTTAGCTGACTCGCCTGAACAAATTTTTTTACAAAAGATCAGATCCACGATTGAAGAAAATATTGACAATGAATTGTTCGGGGTGATGGACCTTGCAAACGCTTCGAACATGAGCCGCAGTCAGCTCCATAGGAAATTAAAAGCCTTAACGGGATTATCGCCAAATGAAATTATTCGCAATTTCAGGCTGGAGCGGGCCCATCAATTGTTGACACAACATGCAGGCAATGTAACGGAAGTAGCTTTTATGACGGGATTCTCAAGCCCCGCATATTTTGCAAAATGTTTTAATAGCTATTATGGTTATACACCAGGTGAAGTTAAGCTTCAGGATACAAAATGAATTTTTAGGTTAAAAAAAACCGGAGAAAAACCTCCCGCAGATCTCGCTGATTAACGCAGATGATATTTATTCTGTGAATTTTTACGAGATCTGCGGGAGTGAAAATTATTTTTAATGCTGAATCTATCTTGTACTTCCCATTAATTTTTTAATAACGGGTGATAAAACAAGCAAGGCGACACCCGCCACTACAGCATAAATAGCTAATTGCTGATAGCCGTTTGTGTAAGAAATTAATTTATCCATTGCTGAAGCGTTATCATCTGCAGTGCTCATGCCGGCACCGAGCAGTCCCGCAACATATTGGCCGTATGCGCTCGCCAAAAACCACATGCCCATCATTAAACCCTGCATAGGTTGTGGTGACAATTTTGTCATCAATGACAAACCAATTGGAGATAAACATAATTCACCGAATGTAATTATAAAATATCCCAATGTAAATATTTCAAGTGATGTTAATCCTGCTGCATCTGCAAACCGAATGGTTGAATAAAATATATAGAATGCAACTGCCAATAATAGAAATCCCATTCCGAATTTTACACCCGAATTTGGTTCCTGTTTTCTTTTCGCAAGCCATATCCAGACCAATCCGAGCAAAGGGGCGAAAATAATTACGAAAAGGGAGTTGGCTGAATTATTTACAACATTTGGATCAATCGTAATTCCCAGAAAACTATCATGTAAATTATTATACGCAAATAATGCTAAAGAACCACCACTCTGTTCAAAGAATGCCCAGAAGAAAATTGAAAATGTAATAAATATTAATGCGGCAATTAATTTTTTTCGTGCGGCAGCATCATATTTCCGCATTTCAAATAATACATATAATAAAGCAGCAGGCCCCACGATATACATTACCATATCGGTATAGTTACTGTTTTTTACAAGTATTAATATCAAGGGTATCGCTATTAATGAGCCTACATAAGTTGCAATTTCATACATACGTTTTTTTGATGCAGGCATTGTTGCACTTAAAGGAGACAAACCGATTGGTCCCATTGTTTTTTGAGTAAACCAGAATGTAATAATGCTGATACTCATTACAATTCCAACCAATGCAAATGCAAGACTCCACGAATAATGTAATCCAACCCATACCATTAAAATTCCGCCCAGCAATGCGCCGAGATTTATTCCTGAATAAAATAAACTAAAACCTGCATCCCTTCGTGGATCACCATCTTTATATAGTTGACCTACCATGGTTGAAATATTTGGTTTAAAAAAACCAGTTCCGATGATGGAGAAACAAATGCCGATATAAAATAAATCCTGAGGTGCCGTCGCAATGATAAATCCACCGGCAATCATCATGATAGCTCCCCAGAATAACGATTTTCTGAATCCAAGGATTTTATCGGCGAATAATCCACCGATAAATGTAAATGCATAAACAAATGCCTGAATTGCCCCATATTGTAAATTAGCTGCCTTATCTGTTAATTCAAGCTGGCTTACCATAAAAACGGTAAGCATCCCCCGCATGCCGTAAAAACAAAAACGTTCCCACATTTCTACAGTAAATAAATACCAGAGTTGTTTGGGGTATTTTCCTGTGAAATTTTGAATTCTTTGTAATTCAGGATCTACCGGATTATCCGGTTTGTCAATGATAATTTCGTCAATAGGTTCGCTCATACAACTTATTTAATGATTAAATTATTTTCAGATATTACTCGGTGCAGCGGTACTTTAATTATTCTGCCTTAGGTAAAACCACGGGCGCTAACGTTTTATTGTTTTATTTTCTTCTACCCTGCTTATCAGCTCACCCCTTTTTCCCGCATCACCCTGTTCAACCATTTTAATAATGCAAATAATAAAGCGGCAGCTATCATTACTAAGATAAAATTCATAAAAAAGAATCCACCTTTATTATCAGTAGTTTCAAAATTGCTGGATAATATACCTGCTAATTTATTCCCTACAGAAGTTGATAAGAAAAACCCGCCCATCATTAAAGCTGTCAACCTTGGGGGTGATAATTTACTCACTAAACTTAATCCCATAGGGGATAAACACAATTCTCCAATTGTGATCACACCGTACGATGCAATCAGCCATAAGCTACTAGCTTTTTCATCTTCAATATTAACGGATTTAACAGCAGCTACCATAACCAATGCACTTAAGGCTGTAATAAATAAGCCGATGGCAATTTTTGTTGGAGTGGTTGGTTCTTTTCCCCGCCTTCTTAAAAAGCCGAATATACCAACAATAATTGGTGTTAAAACAATTACCCAAAATGGATTTATACTTTGATATAATTCTGCACTCACTAATAATAATTCACTTCCTTTTTCAGGTTGTTTTTCTACAGAAAGGTTCTCAAAATACTTTCTGGACGTTTCTGCATCCCCAATGATTGCACTCAATGCTTTTGATTCCTCAGAACCTTCTGTGAATGTTTCCTTTTTTGTTTTTAGGCTATCTATATAATGTGTGAATTGTTCTTCACTCATATCAACTGATGCATTGTAATTAATAGATTGTGCCATGCCCAGTTCATTTGCAGGGCCGGCTATTGCAGAAGGCATTTCACGGTCAGTATATTCTTCTGCCCACACAGTTAATGCATCACCATTTTGATGAAACACTGCCCAAAAAATTACTATACATGCATACACACTTAATAATGCAGCAATCGGCCCTTTATCTTCTTTATCTGATTTAATTAACATATAAATAAAAAACACAATGACGGGAATACATCCGAATATAAATGCATCATTCGTATCTGATTTAAAAATATTTCCGTGTAAATTCTCCGGGCCAGTCACCCCCTTTAAAAAATACCCTATCACACCAAACGCAACCATGGGCAGTAAAACACTTGCTAATATTTTCCCGGTAGATAAGTCTCCGGGCTTTACCGGTTTCAGTACGTCTGCTTCTTTTACATGTTTTGTTCCTGATGCAAAAATTATTAGACCGATAATCATCCCGACCCCTGCAGCAGCAAAAGCCCAGCCCCATCCATAATTTAATCGCATATAAGCTGCAACGAAATTGCAAACAAATGCACCGACATTTATTCCCATGTAAAAAATATTATACCCCGCATCTTTGTTGTCTTTATATCTTGCATCATTATAAAGATTTCCTACAAGTGTTGAAATATTCGGTTTAAAGAATCCATTACCAACGATAATAAATAAAAGTGATACATAAAATATTGATTCACCAGGAAGAGCTAATCCCAAATATCCTAAAGCCATTAAACTGCCTCCGAGAAAAATTGATCTTCTGTAACCGAGTAACCGGTCAGCTAATAATCCGCCAATAAATGGAGTTAAATAAACAAGCCCGATATATGTACCATAGATATCAGATTTTTTTACACCACTAAATCCCATCCCTCCGTTTTCTACGCTATCAATCATATACAATGAAAAAATTCCAAGCATTAAATAATACCCGAAACGTTCCCACATTTCTGTTAAAAACAATACCCAAAGACCTTTAGGATGTTTTGATGCTGTTGTCTGGCTCATGCTGTCTGATTTTTATATGCCTTAAAGATAAAAATGTTTATGAATGTTATCAGTTATAAGAAAGTTTGATTGTCTGGCGGCAAACGAAAATGATGCCTGACTGACTTACACATTTAATTTACTATTCTTCTTCCCATACATAAAATAAATAACCAGCCCGATTGCAAGCCATGCGGAAAACCATAACCAATTCTTCGCTGTCATGCCGGTTAATAAATATAAACAGGTGCTCACTCCCATTAATGGAATTAAACTCCAGCTACGGATAAAAGCAAATGCGGATAAAATAAAACATATTATCCAAAAGATAATTGTTGAAATATTATAAGTAGTTTGTTCTGAAAATAAACTTGAGATATAATTATTATTTAAAACGCAGAATAAAATAAAGAAACTACTTACAATAACCGGATAAATAAATTTACCATTTACATAGGGCATGTGAAATCTTCCTTTTTCTTTTTCTCTTCTTGGAATTAATAATACACCGCCACATACTAATACAAATGCAAATAGTGTTGCGATGCTTGTAAAATCGAGTACAAATGTTTTGTCAGTAAATAATAATGGAATTCCAACTACTAATCCTGTAACAATTGTTGCGTAAGAAGGTGTTTTATATTTCGGGTGAACAGTGTTGAATTTTTCTGGCAATAAACCATCCCGGCTCATACTCATCCAAATTCGTGGCTGACCCAATTGAAAAACAAGCAACACACTTGTCATTGCAACTACTGCACAAATGGAAACTAATATCTGCATCCATCCTATATTCAAATTTTGTTCTTCAAAAATAAATGCAAGCGGGTCTCCAACACCGTCAAAATTTTTGTAATTGACAACTCCGCTTAATACAAGTGTAAGTAAAATATAAACTGCAGTGCAAATAACAAGAGATAATATCATTCCTCTCGGCAGATCTCTTTGTGGATTTTTTGCTTCCTCAGCCATAGTGCTTACCGCATCAAAGCCAATGTATGCGAAAAAAACTCCGCTTATTGCCATCATCACTCCACCAAAACCATTCGGCATAAATGATTTTATACCTTCCTCATTTTCGGGTGTCCAGTTAAAAGTTAATCCGTTTGAGAATAATAAGCCTCCGCCAACTAATATGATCAATACAATAATTGCCAGTTTTAAAACCACCATCACATTACTAAAATTCCGGCTTTCCTTTACACCAATATACACTAAGGCAGTAATAAAAATATTTATCATAAATGCAGGCAGATCTAAAATAATTTTTAATCCTCCAATGGAGGGTGCCTGCTCCCATGCATTTTTTAATTCCTGCTGTGCAGATGTTAAAATCATTGGCGCATCTGTTGAAAGGGAACTTGTGTATGCATCAAATAATTTTTTAGCTTCCAAATAACTGCATGTCAAATAATCAGCAATATGTATCCCGGACTTATCTAAAAAAGAAGTGAAATAATCGCTCCATGAAAATGCAACATAAATATTTCCAATTGAATATTCCATAATTAAAGCCCAGCCAATTACCCATGCGAATAATTCGCCGAAGCTTGTATATGCATAAGTGTAAGCACTTCCTGAAACAGGAATTCTGCTTGCAAATTCTGAATAACAATATGCTGTAAATGCGCATGCAATTCCGGTTATGACAAATAATAAAACCACTCCCGGTCCGCCATTAAATATTGCACTTCCCAAACTGCTGAAACTTCCGGCGCCTATAATTGCAGCTATTCCGAAAAATGTAAGATCACGAACTGTTAATGTTCTTTTTAATCCTTTACTGTGTTGCTCTAAATGTATATCATCAGCAACATCAATATTTTTCATTACAGATTCAAGAGATTTTCTGCGAAACAAAGAATTATTTGCCATAGAAAAAATGTGGTTGTGAGCGAAAAGTAAAAACAAATTAGCCAATTAGCAAATTGGTCAATTAGTTAATGCAACAAGTATCTTTGTTTTTTATGCGAAAAAGTAAATTACAACGGTTTGCAGAATTGGATACGTTTACAAATGTGTTTCAGAATTTTAATTTCTTGGAACCTGTTTTAATAGATCATAAAAAGGAATTGATTGACCCGAAAGGAAAATGGAATACTGAAATATTTAAAAATGAAAATCCGATAATTTTAGAGTTAGCTTGTGGGAAAGGCGAATACACATGTGAAATGGCAATTGCAGATACATCAAAAAATTATATTGGTGTGGATGTGAAAGGAAATCGTATGCACAGGGGTGCAAAAAGAGCATTGAAAGAAAATATTATAAATGCATTTTTTTTAAGAACAGACATTAATATCATTTCTACATTTTTTGCTAAAGACGAAGTAAGGGAGATCTGGATCACATTTCCCGATCCCCATTTAAAAAGAGGAAAAGAACAAAAGCGGCTGACAAGTGAAAGATTTCTTACCTATTATAGAAATATTTTAAAACCGGGTGGGATTATCCATTTGAAAACTGACGATGCAACTTTATATGAATTTACTTTGGAAACCATTCAGCAATTAACCCTAAAATTAATTTATTCAGCAGACGATATTTACAGCAAGGAGTTATTTCATCCGTTCCTGGAGATAAAAACACATTATGAGAAAATGCATTTGGCTGAAGGAAGGAAGATTAAATATGTGCAGTTTAGTTTGTAAGTCGTGAGTGTGTTATATTTTCGTTGAGATTGCTTCAACAAAATGGTTTTATGTATTGTAATTGTATTTTGTCTCGCAATGACTATGTGGGCTGTTTTCATTAAACGCAACCCATGTAGTCATTGCGAAGGTTGATTCAAATAAAAAATAAACTCATAATCAACCTGAAGCAATCTGACTATATATTTACGCAATTAATCTTTCCAGCAACTCAGCAAGTTCATCATAATTTTTTATCCCCACTTCACTCTCCGGAGTACCTTTAATTTGTATAGCTGAAATTTTTGAATCAGAAAAATCAATTTTTTTACTTGTGATATCAATCATAATTGGAAAGTTTATTTGTGAAAGGTCTTCTCCGTTATAATCTTCAATTATAACAAACAAATAATTTCCAATTTCAATATTTAATAAACTATTTACCGGAGCTTTTCTGATAACGGGCAACTGTATATTACCAACT
>JACMJP010000041.1 GCA_014380545.1 Chitinophagales bacterium
TATCGGCATACCTAAGGAAAATCTTTTCCAGGAAAACCGTGTGCCACTTACTCCGGAAGCGGTGGAAACTTTGTGCAGCAACGGGCATCGCATCGTAATTGAAAGTAAAGCCGGAGAAGCATCCCGCTTCAGCGATAAAGATTTCAGCGAAGCAGGGGCAAAAATTGTTCATGACAAAAAGCAGGTGTATGAAGCAGACATGTTATTAAAAGTTGCGCCTCCCGGTAGTGATGATCTTGAATTAATTCATGACGGACAAATTATTATTACCCCACTGCATTTGCCAACATTAAAAGATGAAGTAATTACAACACTGATGCAAAAAAGAGTAACGGCATTAGCGTTCGAATATATAAAAGATGAAAGCAACACATTTTCTTTTGTGCGTTGCATGAGTGAAATTGCAGGAAGCAGTGCAATACTTATTGCAAGTGAATTATTAGCAGACAGCACACATGGCAGGGGAAATTTATTGGGCGGATTATCGGGCATTCCACCTACACAGGTTTTAATCCTGGGTGCAGGTGTTGTTGGTGAATTTGCCGCAAGAGCAGCAATTGGTTTAGGTGCTACTGTGAAAGTGTATGATAATAATGTTTATAAATTATCAAGGCTGCAAAATAATTTAAGTGAGCGTTTACATACAGCAATAATAAACCGCAGGTGGTTATTAAGTGATATTCGTTTGGCGGATGTTGTTGTGGGTGCAATTCACAGTGACAGGGGAAGGTCGCCGGTAATTGTAAGTGAAAGTATGGTAATGGAAATGAAACCCGGGAGTGTTATTATAGATGTAAGTATTGACCAGGGCGGATGTATTGAAACAAGTGAAGTAACAACACACAAAAATCCTACATTTATTAAACATGATGTAATTCATTATTGTGTCCCCAATATTCCAAGCCGTGTTCCCCGTACAGCAAGTTATGCAATCAGTAATATTGTTGTAAACACGGTAATGCAATTCAGTGAATACGGTGGCTTAGATAATCTCATCCGCATGCAGGAAGGTATTAAACATGGCGTATATATATATAAAGGATTTCTGACTAATAAATATCTTGCCCAACGGTTCAATCTTAAATTTACGGATGTGAATTTATTATTGACAAGTGAGATGTAAAATGGAATTACAACCCCTAAATCCCCTTTAGGGGACTTCTTTCTAAAGTGCTTAATGGATTCTTATTTCTCCCAAACAGTTTCAATAAACTCCAATGAATCAACCGGGATATCACATTCGTTTATGCCGGGCGCAATACCGCCTGTAGTACAAACTAAATTACATTTCTCATCATACCAGAATGATTGCATATCGCAGCAGCATACTTCTTCATTAAAAGCATAGTAATAATTACCTTCATATTTGTATTTATGAATCTTTGCTGATTCGCATACAGTTGCAGTCTTAAAATCTTCAATTTTATTTTGAATACAATCCGGATCTTTTGAGCAGGAAATAATTGTAATAGCAAAAACAACAAATGAAATAAAAAGTATCTTCTTCATAAATTTTAAAATATGTTCATGTGCTATAACGGAATGATGTCCATAAAAGTTGGGTGGGTTCATTTTCGCATTGCCTCTTCCCGCATTTTCAAGCTCAGTTCTTTTCCCAGAAAATTATCTATCCGGTTATGTACTACATATAATAATGGCGTAAGCACAATTGCTGCACAAACTTTATATACATAATTTACAGTAGCAACCGCAAGAAATAAACTCATACTCCATTGTTGAGGGCCCAATACAAATGCAATATATAAAACAATTAAACTGTCGAATATTTGAGAAATAACTGTTGAGCCTGTTGCTCTCAGCCAAATATTTTTTTCGCCGGTTAAAAATTTAATCCGATGAAAGATCGTAACATCCACCAACTGACTAAAAACAAATGCAGCAAGAGAACCGCCAATGATCCACATGCCCTGCCCGAATATAGCACTATAAGCACTTTGCATATCGGGTACACCTTTATCCTGCATACTGCCTGGCCAAAATCCAGCAGGAGCCATATTAATAGCAAGATAAACTATTCCGAAAGCATA
>JACMJP010000283.1 GCA_014380545.1 Chitinophagales bacterium
ATTATTGATAATAAAAAAGTAACCCTCACATTCACAGATAATTTTCCTGAAGCCATTTTATTAACCTTAAGTGTAAGCGGTGTTGAAGATGATGCAGGAAATGCAATTGCACTGGAGGAAGCACAATTCAGTTATTACACTGTGCAGCAATATGATGTTTTAATTGATGAAATATTCGCTGATGAAACGCCGGTTATTGGTTTACCGGAAGCCGAATACCTTGAATTATACAATACAACATCTTTAGATATTGACCTTGCAGGATGGAAAATAAAGGATGCAACAGATTCAACGGATGCTTTTTCAACTTTTCTTTTAGAACCAAATGCTTATGTAATTATTACCGATGATGCAAATATTTCTTTATTTACATCTTACGGTGAGGTTATCGGCATTAATAATTTTCCTTCTTTAAATAATGATGGTGATCTCCTTTCTTTATATAATAATAATTACCAGCTCATTCATAATGTAAATTATTCAACTGACTGGTATAAAGATGCAATTAAGGAAGAGGGTGGTTATTCTCTTGAGATGATCGATACAAATAATCCCTGTCAGGGAATTGAAAACTGGATGGCAAGCGATGCTGTAATAGGTGGAACACCCGGAACAATAAATTCTGTTGATGCGAATAATCCGGATGAAATTGCGCCATCTATTATTTCGGCATTTCCATCTGCCGAAGATTCATTAATTATTTATTTTGATGAAGCGATTGAATTAAATTCTGTTGATGCTGCTGATTTTATTGTTGATAACGGAATAGGAATAGCAATATCTGCTGAAATAGAAAATACAGAACCAACAGTTATAAAATTATTTTTTACAAACCCTTTTTCATCAAACATTTTATATACTGTAACATGCAGCGGCATTACTGATTGCAGTGGCAATGAAGTGCTATTAAATAATACCGCACAATTTGGCATTCCGGAAACCGCAGATTTTGATATTGTAATTAATGAAATTTTATTTAATCCTGTAACAAATGGTTTTGATTATATTGAGTTATATAATCGTTCTGATAAATTTATTAGCATGTCTGATCTTAGTATTGCTGAATTTGATTTAAATGATACTGCTTCAATTGATGAGATTACACAAATAAGCGCAAATGCAAAATTATTTTTGCCCGGCACTTATGTTTTAATTACAGAAAATATAAACCAGATTGCTTCAACTTATTTTATCAGCAATACAGATAATTTTATTGAAAATAACAATACACCAAACTATCCTGATGATGAAGGCATTGTTGCACTTCTTGATGCAAATGGCAATACAATTGACCGCTTACATTTTTATGATGACTGGCATTTTGCATTATTAGATGATGAGAATGGTGTTTCTCTTGAGCGATTAAATTACAATGCCGCAACCCAGGATATAAATAACTGGCATAGTGCTGCAGAAGATAAACATTTTGGAACGCCCGGTTATCAGAATTCTGTTTTCGGAGAAATTGGTTCGGGAGAAAATCTGATCAATCTTGAATACGATGTTTTTTCACCCGATGGAGATGCTTATCATGATTATTTAATCATAAATTACAATTCTCCTGCTGCAGGTTATGTTGCTAACGTTTCTATTTTTGATGCGCAGGGTAGAAAAATAAAAGAGCTTTCAAATAATAATACTATTTCTGCTGAAGGTTTTTTTACCTGGGATGGCCTGAATGAAGACAGCGATAAAGCTAAAATGGGAATTTATATCGTGTATGCAGAATTATTTAATCTTGAAGGAACAATAGAAAAAGAAAAATTAAAATGTACATTAGTAAGAAAGTAATGTTTGATACATCTTTAGAACGATATTTGTTTTATCTCCCTCAAATACTTAAAAAATGAAAACAATGAAATTATTTATTTATCTCCTTTTATTTTGTACGCAATCTTTATTTGCACAAAAAGATGCATCCATTACTTTAAAAGGCACTCCGCAAAGTGAGAATGAAAGAAAAGATCTGGAGAAAGCCGATACCATTTTTGTTTTCAGTAAATATGCATTGCCTGACAGTATAATTCCATGTGATAAGATTACCACCCGCATGTATCCTGATCAGCAGAAAGATGACTACTTGCATGAAGAACGGTTTGAAGGCATGTATCATGTTGTATTATTCGACCATATTGTAACCCGCAAAATGCTGAATGTATTTTTAAAAACTTTAGATGATCCGAATGCAAATTTGTGTGGTGTGCAATTAATTTTAACTAATCCAAATACAGGACAGGTTGTTGTTTTTAATGATATTTTTAACTGGGTGAATAATAACGGAAAACAAATCTTTAATGTGAACCGTGAATTAAAAAATCTCTGGAATTTTTCTGGCGGAGCAGTTGCTTTTCCGGTAAAACTCATTCATACACCAACAGGAAGAGATTATACTTTTGGACATTCCGAACTGCGATTAGTGTTCAGGGAATTAGGAGAATGAGTATGGAGTGATCAATAATAATTATAAAAAAAGCAACAGGGTTAAGTGTTGCTTTTTATTTTATCAAAATAATTATTTTATTCTATTCTCAGCAATTCATATTCATTTTCTGTAGTCGTATATGACGTATCGCTTAGTGGAACAGTTACGCTGTAAGACATTACAATGCGGTCTTTTTCATTTGTTGTAAATATAAAATCAAACTCTTCATTGTTATATTCAATAATAACTCCATCGGGTTCAGGGGTCCATTCAAATTCTATATAATCATAATCACCCACATCATAAATATAAAATATCTGGCCGTCGTTGTTATCAAAAAAATTCATGTATCCAACATCGCTGTATTCTGTAATAATCGGAGGTAATGTTACAGAACCAAGTTGTGTGGTAACTGCAATTTTATAATTATCAATATTCCATCTTCCGCTTTGGCTCACAAGATTTTTTGATATTTGTTTCTCTTTTGAGCAGGACGTAAATATTACTGCAAGTAATATCAGCGCCATTGAGAAGTAATTTCTTTTCATACTTTATATTTTAAATGGTATAAAATCGTTTTGTAATGTTTTTGTAAAATTTAGAAATGCGATAATTCGTCAGCTCTCTGCAGTAATAATTCCGTAGTAATATTTAAAGGAAATCCCAAAGAGTCTTTTTGAGTTTCAAGACGCAGCCTGATGCTATCGTCTGAACTGCTAACAATATCATAAACTAATTCGGGATCAGTAACCGGGATATCATCAAACTGGAAACTCAATTGATTATCTGTATTTTCCCATTCGTAATAACGGGCTACTTTCACAAGCAGGATGGTATCATATTGTATCAATACACCTGTGCCTGCTTCGTAAAAGATCATTTCACCAACGTCATCATATCCGGTAAACTCCACCAATGTTGTGTCTTCTGTTGTATAAACTTCATTGATGGTATATTCATCAATCTGCCAGCG
>JACMJP010000284.1 GCA_014380545.1 Chitinophagales bacterium
AAATTGCAAGAAGTATCCGTGAACTGGTAAAACCGGATGGACACACGATGATACCATTTATGAATTATCAAAATATGAGTGAAGAAGATTTGACAGCAATTATCTCTTACTTAAGAACAACAGAACCTGTTAAAAAAGTGGTTCAGGAGAATACATGGAATTTAATGGGCAAAGCTGTTTTAACTTTTTTTATAAAACCTAAAGGCCCTGAGGGAACGCCACCTAATAAGGTAATCCCGGATACGACTATTGCTTATGGGAAATACCTCGCAACAGCAACTGCAAATTGTAATGGGTGCCATACTCCTTTCAGCATGAAAACAGGATTACCAACAGGGCCTGAATTTTCAGGGGGAAACGAATTTGAGAGTGCTACACTGGAGGAAGGAGTTTTTATGATTACGCCTAATTTGACACCTGATCCTGAAACAGGGCGTATAAGCGGCTGGACAAAAGATGAATTTGTAAAGCGTTTTCATGATGGAAAGTTATTTCCGGAATCAGCAATGCCATGGGGGCCATACAAAAATTTCAGTGATAATGATCTGAAGGCTATTTACGCTTATTTAATGAGTTTACCGGCGGTAAAAAATGAAACGGTAGCAGGTGTAATAAGGAAATAATTTTTATTTTTATTGAGATTGAGTCCTCAATTTAATTTATAATTACTTTCTCAATCAAATTACTTCCAAAAGAATACGGAATTTGAGCAAGTGAACTTATTTTTTTTGTAATAATGATATTTGCTTTTTTACCAATAGCAATAGTGCCAAGTTCATTTTCCAGTTCCATAGCTGCGGCGCCATTTAATGTTACAGCATTTATTGCTTCTTCAGGTCTTAATTGCATTTTAATACATGCAAGTGAAATAACAAAAGGAATATTTCCTGACGGCGATGAACCCGGATTATAATCACTCGCCAAAACCAATGGCAAACCTGCATCAATCATTTTTCTTGCAGGAGCGTAAGGAATATTAATGAAAAATGAACAGGAGGGAAGAGCAACTGGTAGTGTGTTGCTTTTTAATAGTGCGTTGATTTCTTCATCTCCAATATGTTCCAAATGGTCAACCGTCAGTGCATTATTTTTTATTCCTGCTTGCACTCCACCGCTATTGGTAAATTGATTCACATGAATTTTCGGTTTCAGGTTATATTTTGCAGCAGCCTGTAAAATTTTATCCGTCTCATCATTCGTAAAATAATTTTGTTCGCAAAATACATCGCAATAATCAGCAAGATTTTCTGCAGCGATTGCTGGCAGCATTTCATCAATAATTAATTTGATATAGGCTTCACGATTATTCTTATACTCTGCAGGCAATGCATGCGCTCCAAGAAATGTTGCTTTAATTGTAAGATCGCTTTTTTCTTTTAATTTTCTGATGACCCGAAGCATTTTTAATTCCGCATCTATTGTTAATCCATAACCACTTTTAATTTCAACAGCGCCCGTTCCGGTTTTTTTAATTTCCTCAATGCGTTCTAATGCATTGTCAAATAATTCATCCTCACTCATTCCCTGTAATTTCTTAGCAGAATTTAAAATACCTCCACCTGCTGCAGCAATTTCTTCATAACTTTTTCCTTTAATGCGCATTACAAATTCTTCCTCCC
>JACMJP010000285.1 GCA_014380545.1 Chitinophagales bacterium
AAATAAATCTTGCCATATCATGATTGCCGGTAATATTTCCCATCACATGATGCCAGCTATAATAATCAAATGTTTCATGGAGAGAGGATGATAATCTTTCAAAACTTACATCATCGTTTGCAAAAACAGATCTTGCATCAAAATATAAATTAAAATCAAATTGTGCATTTAGCAAACCGCTTCCCAAATAAGAACCAATTAATTCTCTTGACCCAAATGTTTCTCCTATCTGGTAAATATTTCTTTGTTGCGGAATTTCTATTTCCGTTTTTATTTTTTGTGTAAGTATGCGCCAGAATTCTGTTTCAATATGTTTTGTTGCATCATGCCGGAAGCCATCGAGATTAAATTCCTTTAACCAATACATTGCTGAGTCGGCGCATAATTCCGCCACATCATGTTTGCTGTGATCAAAACTCGGCATATATGGTTCAAACCATGTGGTTAATCTTTGTTCATCCCATAAGCGTAAATTTTTTCTGCCATCCGGTAAATTTAAATTACTGAAATACTCAGGATTAGATTTCCAGAGCGGGTGCTGTTCATGAATATGATTGGCAACATAATCCAAATACACACTCATATTATTTCTGTGTGCATCGTCCACTAAGTTTTTAAATAACAAATTATTTCCAAATCTTGTATCAACCTGACTCAATGAAATTGGCCAATAACCATGATATCCGCTAAACCATCTGTGCGGTTCAGGATATTCCTGGTAAGCATTATAGGGATTTTGAAAAATAGGAGAGATCCACAATGCATTAAATCCCATACTCTGAAAATATCCTTCATCAATTTTTTTTAATACACCTATAAGATCACCTCCATAATAATTTGCCTGCGGTAAAACTCTGTCATCTTTTACAGGATTATCATTTGCGATATCACCATTATTAAATCTGTCCACCATCATAAAATACATAATGGTTTTTTGGAGATCATCTTTTTCCAATAATGCAGGATCAGTAATTACTTTTCCGTATTCGAGTGGAATTAGAAGATCGTTTGATTCGCCATAATTATTAGATGCAAAAACTCGAATGAATGATCGTCTTAGCTTCTTTGCGACATCTGGAATGAGCAAACATGAACACTCTTCACAAGAGTCAAAATTATAATACAATGTATCTATGTTATTGTAATTATCCCACAACGCATAAAACTTATCGCAATTACCTTTTATAGTCAACCCAACGCAGTTACCATATTCTGTTTTATTTGCGTTAATTCTCGGCAATTTACTTCTATCTACCTCCCCGACTCTCATCAAACTATTAAATCCTCCAATCCCATTATCAATCTTTTCAGGATTATTCGGATCAAGAAACCAATTTCCGTCTGCTACAATCTGATATTGATATCTGCCTGGGTTTAAAATCAATTCTGTTTGCCAAATGCCATTTCTATTTTCCATGAAAATAGCATTCGGATTCCAGCCTGTTAAATCACCCACTACCGAAACTTTAGAATATATTTTTCCTTTGGGATCAAATGAAAAAGTAATTTTTTCTTTTTTTGATTTGCGCAATAAAATAGAATATGTATCCTGAGCTGTTGTAATCTTTAGTTCGCTCAAGAATGGAACTTCCTCTTTTTTAACAATAAGAATTACTTTCTTTTTATCAGTTGATACTTGCTGAGATAAAAATTCAGGCACTTCAATTTTTTGAACAGCATTTACATCTGCAAAATAATCTTCAAGGTAAACAACTGTTGTATCCACTTCCAATTGTATAGGAGAGGCTAACCCGAATATCTCTGATTGAGCATTTATCTGAATTGCAGATATATAAAAAAAATATTACAGTGGTTAATTTTTTCATGTTTTTAATTTTCATTCTCATACAACCAGAGATATGCATTAAAAAATTCTTCTCTCCAGAATTTTTCTGTATGCTGTGCATCACTTTCAATTGTGTATCTCATTTGTAATTCAGGTATTTGCTTTTTTAATAGGAGGTAATACATTTTTTGCATATTAAACATCATATCATAATCGCCGCCTTCTTTTGAACCTGCAACAAAAAATATTTTCGTTGGCAAAGCGGAATCGTATCTTTCCGCATTCTTATAATTCTGCTCACTTGTTTGAAATGCCGGAGAAAAAACTCCTGCCTTACTGAATACATCATTATAGTTTAGAACAATATATAAACTCATCAGTCCCCCCATGCTGCTTCCCGCTATTGCCGTATATTCTCTGAAAGGAACTGTACGATACATGGCATCAATTTTTGGTTTTAATGTGTGAGCAACAAACGCTGCAAACTCATCGCCCTCACCTCCTGCATCTATCTTTTTTATTTTCCATGGAGAATATTCTGTTAATCGCATATCACTTGCATGGTCAATACCCACAATAATACTTGTCTCTAAATTCAGGCTACATATAGAATCCATTGTTTCATCAATTTCCCATTCACCGGCGGGAGAATATACATCATCAAATAAATTCTGGCCGTCAAGCACATAGATAACAGGATATCTGTTGTTTGATGCTTCATAATCGCATGGCAAATACACTCTGATATTTTTTTCTCTTTTTAATTCATTTGAATATACAGTGAATTGAATTACATCTTTATTTCCTTCCTTTATTTTATCCGGCAACAGATCATCCCATCCTTCAACTGATACGTCTTCAATCATTCCCGGTTTATAATTTACTGTTCTGTTTTGCTTCTGACTTCCGTCCGCATTTACTTCCACTCTCTTCCAGTCACCATGAGTGAATTTATATTCAAGAGTTGTGATATCTTTTGGCGGAGTGAAAGTGATTGAGTAAACACCACTATAATTCCTGAGTAAATAATTTTTATTTCCCGGATTCCATTCATTAAAATTTCCTGCAACATAAATATTATTTTGAATTGAATCAGGGAAAGCATTTGCATTCTTTAAAACAATTGTTATCTGAGAAAAGCCATTGAGTGAAATAAAAATCAACCAGATAGGAATAGTTACTCTAATACATATTAAAAGTTTTGCTTGAGAAACCTTTTTATCTCCTGTCTTTGCGGCAAAAATCATTGTACAATTATTTTTTGATTGAATGAATTCATTTTTATAAAATAAATTCCGGGTTGAAATTGAGAAAATTGGATTGTATTAGTTCCAGTTTTATTGCGCTCAACCAGTCTTCCAAACAGGTCATAAATAATATACCCTTCATTGGGTTTATCTTCTGAAAAATAAAATGTTTCACTTTCAAAATCATAAAACCCATAATTTGTTTTATCAATTTCGGGAATATTTACGGGCGGCTCAAGATCAAACAACCAATAATAAGCGTCATCAAATTCCCTTTTCCAAAACCATTCGCTATGTACGCCATCGCTGCGGATTACAGAAATAATTTCGTATTCTGTAAATCCCTTTTCAAAGAGTTTATTTTTTACTTCATCAATATCAGGAACCATATCTTCATCTTCATATAAACCTGCAGTAATATAAATTTTTGAATTAAATTCTTTTTCGAAATCATTTGTAAAAACATCTACACTATCATCAAACCAAAAACTTGGCGACATTACAATTGCCTTTCCAAATACATCATCATATTGTAAAGCCATATAATAAGATATAAGTCCTCCGAGACTGCTTCCACCAACTACTGTATTTTCCCTGTCTGCAATTGTTCTGAAATTTGCATCAATATATGGCTTTAATTCATTTATGATGAATTGCGCATACAAATCACCATCACCGCCACCATAAGTTGGATGTGTCCACGGAGAATATTCATCTATTCTATCACCTTCACCATTTGCAATTGCCACAACAATACAACTGTGTGTGTAATTTGCAAAAATATTTTCCATGGTTCCATCCAAATCCCATTCGCCCGCAAAACTTGTTGCATAATCAAAAACATTTTGACCATCCTGCATATAAATTACCGCATAATAACTATCGCTTGTAGAATAATCGGGCGGAAGATATATCCAAATTCTTCTTGTTCTGTTTAATTCAGGAATAAAAAAATTATAATCCAATTGAATTACATTACCTGCTATAGTATGTGTTCCGGTCTCATCATGCCAGTTTGCAATATCAAAAAATAAAGTGTCACCATTCAAAAATGTTGCAGTGCGATTGGGAATATCTGTTCCGCTAACCGTAGTTTCCACACGGTCCCAATCCCCCCTTGTAAATTTGAATTCTATGTCATCACCATCCGTTCCGGTTAAATCAATCTGATATGTTCCGTCTAAGTGTAAATTCAACACAAAGCCATCATTTCCAGGGTCCCAGCCATTGAATGTACCTGCAACATGAATAGTATCAAGCAACGGCGTAAAATATTGCGGAACAGTATTTATTTTCAATGTCATTTGTCCAATAGCATTTCCGCAAAAAATAGGATACATTAAAAACAATAATAAAAATTTCTTTTCTTTCACATTACAGATTTTAGTAAAGTAATAAATTGGGAAATAGTTTTTCAGATGTTGTAAATTTGCCTATCAAAAATAACCAACACACAGCACTTCATTCACACTATTTTTATTGCATATGCAAAAATATTTTCTCAAAATAATTATTACAGGAATTTTTATCAGTATTACTCAAAAAAGTTTCAGCCAGTCACCTGATGTTATGTTGCAGGGATGGAACTGGAATTATCCGTACTTCTATACAGGTATTGGCAATCAAATTGATTTTTTAGCGGCAGAAGGAGAGAATTTAAAAAATGCAGGCTTTACTTATATTTGGTTACCACCTCTTGCTAAATCAATTTCAGGTTATACAAGTATGGGCTATAATGTTCGTGATTATTATGATATTGGTGATTATGGTCCGGCAAGATGGGGAGACAGAGAAGGATTTGAGAATATTAAATCTGTTTATAATTCCCTGGAAATAAACATGGTTGCCGATATGATCTTTAATCACCGTGACGGAGGTAACTGGGAAGACAACAGTGCCGTAGAAGGCTGGATAGAAAATATGAATTACACAAAAATTACAGCAGGTGATCAGCCTTTTCCTTCAGACAGGTTTCAATGTTATTTACCATTAGGTGGTTCAAGCGGAAATGGTGCAGGAACATATTATTTTAAAATTCACTCCGCATCGCAACACAGTAATTTTTATGATAAACCATATCAAATAATTTTTTTTACAAATACTGTTGCTGCTGATTATGTAACTGCTCCTACTGATGAGATTGAACCAAACGGCGGAGCTGATTGTGGAGAAACAAATAATACAATCACACTTGGAAAAAGAAAGGACGCAACAATTGATAATGGCGGATGCGGAACTGATGAATTCGCTCTAACAATTACCACCGCTAATTTTGATGCAGACGGAGATACGCTTTGGATAAAAATGTTTAATACCGGAAGCGGTGGTCTGGGTGATATGAGCGATCATTTTATTTATGGTTTATGGAGTGGTGCATTAGGCGCAGATATTCAGGATCAAATTAAATATCAGACAGCAACTGATTTTACAAATTTACCAAGCGGAAAAGGCGCCATGAATTATTTAAATTTTAAACCCAATGGAAACCCAACACAATTAGCAGGTGATCTTGATGCATTTTATTTTTATTATGATATTGACCAGGCTATAACAAATACACAAGATGTTTTATATGATTACACAAAATATTTATGGACTGACGAAGATATAAGAGGCTTTCGTTTAGATGCAGTAAAACATTTTCCCGGCTGGTTCACAGGTAATTTATTAGATTATTTACATGATAACGAAATAAATCCTGAAATAGTGGTTGGTGAAAATTATGATTACACACCATCAGTTTTAAAAGGATGGATTGATGATGTGCAATATAATATGGATGCTGATACAAAAGAAAATATTAATGTTCGAGTTTTTGATTTTGCATTGCGGAATAATTTAGAACAGGCATGTGATGGATTTGGATATGATGTGCGCAACGTATTTAATGGAGGCATTGTTGATGGAGCAGGCGGCAGCGGATTTAATGTTGTAACGTTTGTGAATAATCATGATTTCAGAGATGGCGATCAGCCATGCTCCAATAATCCTGAATTAGCTTATGCCTATTTAATAACCAATAATAAATTAGGAATTCCCTGTGTTTATTTTAGTGATTATTATGAACCGCTGAATCTACGATACAAAATAAACGGATTGATTGAAGCACATACAAGATATATTTATGGTGCTACATTCGTTGATTACCTGAGCAGGTTTTCATCTCCCTATTATGCGAATTATATTTCAGGTGCTGCAAACACATCCTTAATTTATCAACTAAGTTATACGGAGAGCGGAAGGGAAGTTGTAGTTGCAATTAATTTTTCAGGAAGCACTTTAAAAGTTGACCAGACAATTAACACAGCAAATATTTTTACGGGAGATACACTTACAGATATTTTTGCAGTTACGCCGTATGATTTTATTACTGTACAGGATGATAATCAAATTTATCTTGAAGTTCCGGCAAGAAGTTTTGCAGTATTTGTTGAAGGAGATCTGGGAGATGAAGTAATTGATATTTCAACACCCCTTGCTATTCAATCTTCGCCTATTAAAGAATTTACAGTTTATCCGAATCCTGCAAATGATATTTTGTATTTTAATATTGATGTGTCATCAGAAAAGATGATTATTGAAATTTCTGATGCAGAAGGGAAAATTGTTTTGCGGGAAAAGCAAGATACATCAGATCAATTTATCAATATAAAAAGTTTACCAGCGGGTATTTATTTTCTGAAAATGAACTCAGAAGACACTGTATGGGTTTCAACATTTATAAAAGAATAAAAAATATTAAATCATGAACCAATTATTAACGGAAGAAAAAACAACAACAAAATTTGATAATATCTTTCCTGCATGGAATGATATTCCGCAGGAAGTTAGGATGGATTTCCCTATTCATCAAAAAGAATATTTAATTAATGGCGAATTAAAGTTATGGGAAGGAAGAACAAATAAAATCTTCTCTCCTGTATATGTAAAAAATGAGACCGGATTAGAAAGAGTTGAAGTTGGTTCACACCCTTTACTCACAACCGAAGAAGCTTTGAAAGCTGTTGATGCCGCATACCATGCATACGATCTTGGCAGGGGATTATGGCCTACATTATCAGTTAAACTCCGCATTGATGCAATGATGAAATTTGTTTCATTAATGAAAACAAAAAGAGAAGAAGTTGTAAAATTGCTTATGTGGGAAATAGCAAAATCAAAACCTGACTCTGAAAAAGAATTCGACAGAACAATACAATATATTTTAGATACAATAGAAGCATTAAAAGATCTTGACAGAAGTACCTCAAGGCTGCATAAGGAAGAAGGTATTTACGCACAGATAAGAAGGGGGCCACTTGGTGTGGTATTATGTATGGGGCCCTATAATTATCCTTTAAATGAAACATTCTCCACTTTAATACCAGCACTCATCATGGGAAATAGTGTTGTATTTAAACCTGCAAAATTTGGTGTGCTGTTAATTAAGCCGCTATTGGATGCTTTCAGAGATGCATTTCCCAAAGGTGTAATAAATGTAATTTATGGTGAAGGAAAAGAAATTATCGGTCCCATCATGGAAAGCGGAAAAATTGATGTATTTGCATTTATCGGCACTAGCCGTGTTGCGAATATTATTAAAAAAGCACATCCTAAACCAAATCGTTTGAGAAGTGTACTCGGCCTTGAAGCAAAAAATCCTGCAATCATTTTACAGGATGCAGATATTGACAACGCAGTAAATGAATCAATAACCGGAAACTTATCATTTAACGGACAAAGATGCACAGCAATTAAAATAATTTTTGTGCATGAAAGTATTTCAAAAATATTCATTGATAAATATATTGCAAAATTAAATACACTTAAATACGGAATGCCATGGGAAAATGGTGTTACACTCACCCCTCTTCCCGAGTTAACTAAACCTGCTTACTTAAAAGAAATAATTGATGACGCAATTTCCAAGGGCGCTCAAATAATAAATGAAAGTGGTGGTGAACAAAATAATACTTATTGCCATCCGGCAGTTTTATTTCCGGTAAATTCAGCAATGCGGGTTTGGAATGAAGAACAATTTGGACCTGTTGTGCCAATTGCTACTTATAAAAAAATAAATGAAGTAATTGGATACATGGAAACAAGTAATTACGGTCAACAGGTAAGTGTGTTTGGAAAAGATGCAACAAGATTAGCTGAATTAATTGATCCACTTGCAAATCAGGTATGCAGAGTAAATATAAATTCGCAATGCCAGAGGGGCCCGGATAAATATCCTTTTAACGGAAGAAAGGACTCTGCGGAAGGAACATTAAGTGTAACAGACGCACTAAGAGTTTTCTCTATAAGAACAACTGTAGCATTTAAAGAAGGCGATCTCAACAAAAATATTGTAAGCAACATTTTGGAAGGAAGGAAATCTAATTTCCTTTCTACGGATTATATTTTATAATTTATGCAGAACAGAGCAAGCGGCATTTTATTACATCCAACATCATTGCCCGGTAAATACGGTATCGGTACTTTAGGAAAAGAAGCGTATGCTTTTATTGATTTCTTAATAAAAGCAAAACAAACTTATTGGCAAATCCTTCCGCTTGGTCCAACCGGTTATGCAGATTCGCCCTATCAATGTTTTTCAAGCAAAGCAGGAAATCCATTTTTAATTGATTTTGATCTTCTGATTGATGAGGGCTTATTAGAAGAAAAAGATATACCTGAATTAATTGTGGAAGATGAAACAAAAATTAATTACGGTGCAGTAATTGAACATAAATATAAAGTGCTGCAAACAGCAAAAGATAAATTCGATACTGACAATACAGATTACAAAGTTTTCACGGATAATAATAAAAGCTGGTTGGATGAATATGCTTTGTTCATGGCGCTGAAAGAAAATTTTGATAAACGCCCCTGGTATGAGTGGGAAGATAAATACAGATCACATGATGAAAAAACATTAAGTAAAATAAAGCCTGAATTAAAAGATAAGATAGGATTTCAGAAGTTCATTCAATACATTTTTTTCAAACAATGGAAACAATTAAAAGATTATGCAAATAACAATGGAATAAAAATAATCGGGGATATTCCAATTTATGTTGCAATGGATAGTTCTGATACCTGGGTTTGTCCTGAATTATTTCAGTTTGATAAAAATAAAAGTCCTTTGTTTGTCGGGGGTTGTCCGCCGGATTATTTCAGCACAACCGGCCAGTTATGGGGAAACCCCATTTTCAATTATGCTGAAATGGAAAAAGATGATTTCAGCTGGTGGGTTGACCGCATCAAATATAATCTTGAATTATATGATCTTATAAGAGTAGATCACTTTAGGGGATTTGCCGGGTATTGGAATATACCTTACGGGGAAGAAACTGCAATTAATGGAGAATGGATTGACGGACCGGGAGATAAATTGTTTAATGCAATTAAAAATGTTTTGGGTGAAATTCCAATCATTGCTGAAGACCTCGGATTAATAACTCCTGATGTAATTAAATTAAGAGATAATTTTAATTTGCCCGGAATGAAAATATTACAATTTGCTTTTGACAGTGGCGAAGTCAATGATTATATCCCGCACAATTATATTAAAAATTGTGTAGTATATACAGGTACACATGATAACGAAACAGTAAACGGCTGGTATGAAAATGCAAAAGAAGCTGATAAAGAATATATCCTCAATTATATACATTCAAGTGGAGAAAATATTGCATGGGATTTAATTCGTTGCGCATGGGCAAGTGTTGCCAATACTGCAATTGCTCCAATGCAGGATTTATTAAATCTTGGTGCTGAAGCAAGAATGAATTTACCGGGAACTACAATTAATAATTGGCAGTGGAGAATGCAAAAAGGTGATCTGAATGATACAATAACAGATAAATTAGCTTCACTAACTGAATTATATGCTAGAAATAAAAAGTGAAATGTATCAATTTTTTGATTTTCTTCAACTAAAATGTATTACACCATAATATAAATAATAACTTAAATTTATCGTTTAATATCTTTTTTAATCACCAATAATGGTGATTTTTACTTTTAAACTGTATAAAACAGAATCTCCAATACAGTTTCACTGTATTTTTGAAAATGAAACATAATCATTATGAAAAAAACATCTTCAAAAAATAGATCCGATAAAGCAACTATTAAAGATTTTACTGACGCTGTAGAAAATATTTCACAGCAAGTGAAAAAGGACAAAAAAATTGTATCAGATATCGTTGATTCAAATGGCAACCAGTATGTGGACCTTGTGCAGGAAGGTGGCGGTATGTTGGGTATTGCATTACTCGGCTACACATACATTTTGGAGCAGGCTGGCATTCGTTTTCGCAGGCTTGCCGGAACAAGTGCGGGTGCAATTAATACAGCTTTGCTCACTGTGATCGGAAAAAGCAAATCAGATGAAAAATCTATTATATCACTGAAATATTTAACAGATAAGGAATTATTTGATTTTGTTGACGGATACTGGTTTGCAAAAAGATTTATTGGCGCATTCATTAAAAGAAAAGATTTCTTTAAAAAAGTAATTAGTTGGGCAAAGAGAATATTTATAATTCTTGGTGTGCTTATTTTACTAAATGTAGCTGCTGTTTGGTTTATACATGAACCGGATGGCATCCGTATTAACAAAATACTATCAGTAATAACAATCTCATATATTTTAATAGTTGCTGCTATCGTATTTTATATTGTGTACTTAATACATCGTTTTAAGAGATCGCAATATGGTATCAATCCCGGCAACAACTTTTTAAATTGGATAAAAGGGATCATGGAAGAAAATGGTGTTCATTCAATTGATGACCTAATTCACAAAGCTTCCGAATTACCACCTGACTTGCAATTATGTGAAGAAAGAAAAAAGAAAAATGATGCTACTTTAGATGGATTAACTTCAGATGTTACATTTATAGCATCGGAAATTATAAGTGAAAATAAAGTTGAATTTCCCCGTATGTGGAATTTATTTCAAACTGATAAAACAAAAATTCATCCTGCAGAATTTGTGCGAGCAAGCATGTCTATTCCTGTTTTTTTTGAACCACACACAATTGCAGGATATACATCTGTCAGATCAAATTTAAAAAAACAATGGGAAGATGAATTAGGCGCAGAAAAAGCACCTGATAAAATTCTCTTTGTAGATGGTGGCATTTTATCTAACTTCCCAATTAGTATTTTTTATAATAAAAATGTTGATATTCCAAGGCTTCCAACTATAGGAGTGCGGCTTTATGAAAAAGACCCTAAAAAAGAAGCAAAAGAAAAAGCTACAGAACAAAACACAGAAGACAACGACTTACAAAAACCGTTAAATTTTGGGAGTTATGCAAGGAATATATTTAATACAACCCGTTTTCACTATGATAAAGACTTTCTAATGAAAAATAAAATGTATAACAGGGGTGTTCATCATATTAATGTTTATGGTTTCAACTGGTTGAATTTTAATATGGGGAAAGAAGACAGGATAGCATTGTTTGTAAAAGGTGCAGAAGCAGCAAGGGATTTTTTATTTGATTTTAATTGGGAAGCATACAAACAAGATCGTGAACAGGGCCATAAGATACTTGAGAATAAATAAAAATTAATTAACTGTAATATCAATAGTTAATTGATCACCGGGTTCTTCATCTCCCTGTAAAACATAAAGCGTTACAGTATAATTTCCAACATAGGCATAGGAATATTGTACACTGTCTCCCGTTAGCACACTGCCGGTTCCATCACCAAAATCCCATAAAGCTTCACCTGATTCTGAACAATTTGTGAATGTAATTATTTCATCCACAATTACAGAAGTTTTATCAGCATTACCACAGGCAACTATTTCATTTTTGCAGGAAAGGAAAAGTAACGATAAAGAGATCAGAAACAAACAAAATAAATTTTTCATAACTATTTTTATTTACTAACGACCCATCAATTATACGGGTTGGGTAAAGTGTCCAATTCAAATATCAATGCCTGCTTCCAACAATTTTATTTCACCTTGAGGACTTTTTTTCTTTTACCCATCTCCACATTAAAGCACTTATAAACAAACTTACTGCGCTTATTTCGAAAATAATATTTTTGTTTTCTGCATCATTTACAAATTGTGCAATAATTAAACTTACGACTAATTGCGGAATTACAATACTCATATTAAATATCCCCATAAACAATCCTGTTCTGGCTTTATTTATTTTTTCACTCATAATAGCAAATGGTAAACTTACAATTGCCGCCCAGCCAACTCCTGCAATTGCCATGCAGACATATAATGTTGTTACATCTTTACCAATTAAAACAATTAATGCATAGCCTAAGCTCATTATAAAAATGCAGGCTGAATGAATCATAATTCTTCCAAATCTTTTTGTAAGCGGTTCTAAAACCAAAGCCGGAAATAATGCCCCTACTAAATTTAATATTAAGAATGAGTAACCGATTATTTTTCCAATATTGTTCTTATCATTTTCAGTTAATGAAGATGTTTCAGATGTATTGAATAAGATTTGGGCAGCATAAGCAAACATAAATACAAACATAGTTTGCACACCTATCCATGAAAATGCATTTGCAATATAAATTTTTACTAATTCATTAATTTCTGCCTTCTGCGTAGTGGCTTCTGTTTTAATTGCATTAACATCCATTGCCAATGTATCCGTCACATCTGTATTTAGTGCATGTTCAGTTTCAATATCTGTATTTTTTACATTTAATGTTTTAGGTTCTTCAATAAAGAAAATTGGAATAATTGAAAAAACAAGCACGGTAAAAACACCAGCATATATTAATGTGTAATTCCCAAGTTCCGCCCCGATAAAATAAGCAATAACTCCAAGTGAGCCTGAAATTGTTTGCATCCATGTGTATCCTTTTGTTCTTTCTTTTCCGTCAGGTGTAATATCTGTTATAATACTTCTTGTTGGATTAAATCCAAGATTAATTGCAAGGTCTAATGTCATTGCAACACATAATGCAACAGGAACTAAACTATTCGCACCAAATAATTTTTGAATTACATCTAAATTTGGAAGGCATAATAGCATGAGTGCTGCAATTACTCCACCCATTAAAATAAATGGTCTCCTTCGTCCTCCCCAAAACCAGGCATTGTCTGAAATTAACCCAATTATTAATTGCATAATCAATCCTGCAAGCGGACCACTTGCCCACACCAAACCTATTTCTTCAATATTCAAATTATATTTTGTGCTGAGTATCCAGCTTAATGCACTTATTTGCACACATAAAGCAAAACCCATTGCTGTGGCAGGTAATGCCAGTATTGCATAAAATGTATTGCTGAGTTTTTTTTGAATGTTGAGCATGATTTGAATTTACTAATTTTATAATTTACGATTTAATAATTGATCGAAGATTATTATTTCAGAAATGATGATTTCAAAAAAAAATGTATTGGCATTTGTTCAATAATTATTACCTATTTGGTAATTTGTTTAATCTATTTAACTTCACGATTCCTAAAATAAAAATCAAATATAAAATAAGGTTATGGAAAAACCCCGCTTAAGTTTCTGGCAAATATGGAATATGAGTTTTGGATTTCTTGGGATTCAATTTGGTTTTGCATTGCAGAATGCTAATGTAAGCCGCATATTTCAAACACTTGGGGCAGAAATAGAATCACTTCCATTACTTTGGTTAGCAGCACCGGTTACAGGTCTTATTGTTCAACCTATTATTGGATACTTAAGCGACAGAACCTGGCACCCAAAATGGGGGCGTCGTCGTCCTTATTTTTTTTCAGGAGCTATACTGGCAACACTTGCACTTTTCATCATGCCGAATTCTCCTGCTTTATGGATAGCAGCCGGAACATTATGGATGATGGATGCATCCATAAATATTTCCATGGAACCATTCAGGGCTTTTGTAGGTGATATGCTTCCCGGTGAGCAACGCACAACAGGTTTTGCAATGCAGACATTTTTTATTGGTGTTGGTGCTGTAGTAGCTTCTCAATTACCTTATATTTTTACGAATTTTTTTAATGTAAGCAATGAAGCCCCTGAAGGTATAATTCCTGATTCAGTAAAATATTCTTTTTATATAGGCGGGTGTGTTTTTTTACTTGCAGTAATGTGGACTGTATTCTCAACAAAAGAATTTCCACCTGAAAATTATCAAACATTTGAAGAAGAAAAATTACGCACAAAAGGTTTGGTATATGGATTAAAAGAAATATTTGAAGGTTTCGGAAAAATGCCAAAAACAATGACACAATTAGCAATTGTACAGTTCTTCAGCTGGCTTGCTTTATTTGCTATGTGGATTTATACGACATCGGGTATTGCAGATAATGTCTACGGAACAACTGATTCCGGATCAAAAGAATTTCAGGAAGCAGGTAATTGGGTCGGTGTAATGTTTAGTGTCTATAACGGGGTAAGTGCTTTAGCTGCATTTTTATTACCTGTGCTTGCAAAAAGAACTTCAAGACGATTTGTACATTTAATATGTTTAATTATTGGTGGTATTTCTTTAATAAGTTTATTTTTTATAAAAGATATTAATACTCTATTATTTCCGATGATAGGTGTTGGCATTGCCTGGGCAAGTATATTAACAATGCCTTATGCAATTTTAGCAGGTGCGTTGCCCGCAAATAAAATGGGATATTACATGGGAGTATTTAATTTCTTTATTGTAATTCCGCAAATTGTTGCTGCCGGTATTTTAGGATTTATTGTAAAAGAATTAGCCGGAGGGCATAGTATTATGGCTCTGGTGTATGGAGGCTGTTCAATGGTAATTGCAGGATTACTTTGTTTAAATGTAAAAGATGCAGATGAAAAAGTACCACAATCAAATACTTTAATAATTGATCAGGTGAAATAGTTTTATTGTGCGGAAAAGTTTTAAATATATTATATTTTAAATCTCAGCACTCCGATTGCCATAGAAACTGTGGGGCTTTCCTGACCGAATAAAGTTTTTATATCTCTTGTTGCAATTCCAAGTTCCCATATTTTAAAATCTAATACAAAACCCCCGCTGATATTTGTATTATATCCACCGCCAAATGATGCACCTGCTGATAATTTAATTACTTTGGCTAAGGTTATCTCACCCCCAATGCCAACAAGTGCATTTTCATAAGCCCCCGCAACATTGTTAAAAGGAACAGCAGCATCTGCTCCAATACGCAAAAAATTTGTTGCCTGATAACCTGCTCCAATTCTTAATGTTGTTGGTAATGCAACACCAATTTCAGTGAGTCCACTATATTCGAGTACATTATTATCCTCAAGTATTTGTTGAATCAATTGAACAGGATTATCTGTTGTTACGCCACTGAAACGAATTGTATCCAATACCACATTATTTAATTGTAAAACATTTGCCTGATATTTCATTTTACCAATATCAATAATTGATAACCCTAAGGAAATTTTTTCACCAAGTTTAGCAGAAACTCCCAAATCAACACCAAAACCTTTTCCTACAGGTTTGTATACCTCATTTACAATTTCAGATGGTGTATCATTTTCATCCAATTCAAAAATTCCCAGGCCTAAGGAACTCACTCCAATAGTTTGGTCACCTTCTGCTTTCAGGTCAAAATATGCATAGCCCATAATATATTTTAATCCGACGCCTCCATAAATTATCAAATCATTCTGATTGATGAGTCTTGCTCCTACTGCAAGATTAATATCACTGCGCACATTAAATCGCAACGCAGTTCCATTCATTAATTCAGATAAACTTAATGGTTCATAAGCAACACCAAACGTATCATCAGGAGTTACAATAATTGTATCTATATATTCATCAAAATCATATCCTTCAAAAATTAAACTTGCAGCAGATTCAGAAAATTTACTAAAGTATTGTGAGCTTCCGTCAAAACTTAAAGCGATCCCAATTGCATCTGTTGCTTTAAAACTCAAACCAATGGTGCGCACATCAACATCAAACGTAACCCCGTTATTTAAAAATGCCAGTGCCAGCGTTTGTTGCTCTGCAGAATCCAGGGCATCATCATTATTAAAAATAATATCCCGCACATCGTCTTTTATAAGCGCTTCGCTGAAAAAAGAAAATGCTGTTTCGCCAATACTTAAAGCCATTGCATGTGCAGTATCACCAGGAATATTTGCCGGGTTAATACCAATAGCCTGGTAATCTGTTGCATAAACGGTTGACAAACCACTGCTGCCTGTGTAATTAAATAAAGAGCCTGTTTGCGCTTGTAAATAAGCAGTAGAGAAAAACAATGCAATTAAAAAAATATTCTTCATGAAAAAAATTTAGCCTGAAATTAGTAAACTTGCAAACATAAAGTATAATTTTATTTTCAACATTTTACCTGTATGAATGTTTATTGAAAACAACAACTACCTTTAAAGGCTAAAACTAACAAAATGAATAAATTAAAACTCAGCATCACACTTTTATTCTTCATTTCTGCATTACACACATTTGCGCAAAAAAAAATTGAAGTTAAAGAACGCAACACGACCATGAGTCTTGGTGCCCGGAATGGCTATGCTGTTACTTTTGATGGTATGACAAAAAAGGAATTAAAAAGCCGGT